>NZ_JBRRCR010000077.1:0-20855 GCF_056759115.1 Stenotrophomonas sp. STEN087
GTCCTGCGCACACGGCAAGACCGGGGTTGGGCGTCCTGCCCAACCCGCCCGAGGCATGCCTCGGGCCCATGCGGCTCACACCCCCTCAACCGGACCCACACCGCCTTCGACAGTTTTCCGCGACCTGTCGGAAAGGCAAGGGGTCGGATCCCGTTGCTTCGCAACGGGCTCTGACCCCAGATGAATTTCGATATCTGACAGATGTGTCGACCAAGGTCGCCACCTACCAACGGCCGCGTGTCCCGGTAGATCCACGCCATGCGTGGATGAATTCATTCGATATCCGACAGATGTGCCGACCAACGGTCGGCACCCACCAACAGCCGCGCGTCCCGGTAGATCCACGCCATGCGTGGATGAATTCATTCGATATCCGACAGATGTGCCTACCAACGGTCGGCACCTACCAACAGCCGCGCGTCCCAGTGGAGCCACGCCATGCGTGGATGAATTCATTCGATATCCGACAGATGTGCCGACCAACGGTCGGCACCCACCAACAGCAGGTTCCAACAGCCGCGGGGACCTGTCAGAGGTGGGGCGGTGTGGGTGGGCAGGACCGTTGGCGCCATGGATGGCGCCATCGAGCCCCCAGGGATGGGTTTACGGCGTGTCCTGCCCACCCACACCGCCCCGCCACCCACGGAATGCCGCTGTTGCTGTTGCTTCGGCCGTTGCCGTTGCATTGAGCAGGTGCAGGGCTGCAAGCCCTGCCGAAACCCTCCCCTACCATGACTGCAGTCACTTGCCCGATCGCCCCGCGCTGGCGAAAGTCGGACAGTTCAAGTGATCGGAGTGGTACTTTGCCCTCCGCACAGGTGTGAAAGAGAGAGAGACGCTGTGCAACGACGTGAGTTCCTGGCGTATTCCGGTCTGGGCCTTGCCGGCCTGGTGCTGCCGCATTCGCGGCTGATCGCGGCCGAGCAGCTGCTCGCGCCGGTGGATACCGCCCAGCGCCGGCGCCTGGCCGAGGTCGCCCTCGCCGCCGCGCGTGCGGCCAAGGCCAGCTACTGCGACGTGCGCATCGGCCGCTACCTCAACCAGTCGGTCATCACCCGCGAACACCAGGTCGGCAACGTGACCAACCGCGAGTCGTCCGGCGTGGGCGTGCGGGTCCTGGTCAACGGTGCCTGGGGCTTCGCTGCCACCCACCAGCAGACCGAGGCCGCCGTGCGCGGCGCGGTCGAGCAGGCCACGGCCATCGCCCGTGCCAACGCCAGCATCCAGACCCGTCCGGTGCAGCTGGCACCCACACCCGCAGTGGGTGAGGTGCGCTGGCAGGCCCCCGTGCGGAAGAACGCCATGGAAGTGCCGATCCAGGACAAGATCGAACTGCTGCTGGCGCTCAACGGCGCCGCGCTCGATGCCGGCGCCGACTTCATCAATTCCACGCTGTTCCTGGTCAACGAACAGAAGTACTTCGCCTCCAGCGACGGCTCCTTCATCGACCAGGACATCCACCGCATCTGGCTGCCGTTCACCGCCACCGCCATCGACAAGGCCAGCGGCAAGTTCCGCACCCGTGCCGGGCTGTCCTCGCCGATGGGCATGGGCTATGAATTCCTCGATGGCGATGCGCGCGGCAAGGTGCAGCTGCCCGGCGGCATCACCGCGTACCGCGATTCCTACGACCCGGTCGAGGACGCCATCGCCGCCGCCCGCCATGCACGCGAGAAGCTGAAGGCGCCCTCGGTGAAGCCCGGCAAGTACGACCTGGTGCTGGACCCGTCCAACCTGTTCCTGACCATCCACGAGAACGTCGGCCACCCGCTGGAACTGGACCGCGTGCTGGGCTACGAGGCCAACTACGCCGGCACCAGCTTCGCCACCCTGGACAAGCGCGATGCCGGGTTCCGCTGGGGCAGCGACCTCGTCACCTTCTTCGCCGACAAGACCCAGCCCGGCAGCCTCGGTGCGGTCGGCTACGACGATGAAGGGGTGAAGACCCAGCGCTGGGACCTGGTGCGCGATGGCGTGCTGGTCGATTACCAGGCTACCCGCGATGAGGCCCACATTCTGGGCCGCGAGGCCTCGCACGGCTGCAGCTACGCCGATTCCTGGTCCAGCGTGCAGTTCCAGCGCATGGCCAATGTCTCTCTGGCGCCGGGCAAGGCGCCGCTGAGCGTGGACGACATGATCAAGGACGTGGAGAACGGCATCTGGATCCACGGCCGCGGCTCCTATTCCATCGACCAGCAGCGCTACAACGCGCAGTTCGGCGGCCAGCTGTACTACCAGATCAAGGACGGCAGGATCGCCGGCATGGTCGAGGACGCGGCCTACCAGATCCGCACGCCGGAGTTCTGGAACGCCTGCACCGCGATCTGCGACCAGCGCGACTTCCGCCTCGGCGGTTCCTTCTTCGACGGCAAGGGCCAGCCCGCGCAGGTATCGGCGGTCTCGCACGGGTCGTCCACCACCCGCTTCAACGGCATCAACATCATCAACACCGCGCGCAGTCTCGGCGCCTGAGTCGTCCCATCCTTCGACGTGGAGAGCTGCCTTGCAGAGACGTGACTTCCTCGCCCTGACCGGGCTTACCGCGGGCGGCCTGATCGTGCCGTCGTTCTTCGGCAAGGCGATCGCCGCCGAGCAGCTGCAGTCCAGCCTCGACCTGGGGCTGAAGAAGCGCCTGGCCGATGCCGCGCTGCAGGCCGCCCGCAGCGCCGGCGCCACCTACTGCGATGTGCGCATCGGCCGCTACCTGCGGCAGTTCGTGATCACCCGCGAGGACAAGGTGCAGAACGTGGTGAACACGGAGTCGACCGGCGTCGGCATCCGCGTGATCGTCAACGGCGCCTGGGGCTTCGCCGCCACCAATGCGCTGGGCACCGCCGACGTGGCCCGTGCCGCGCAGCAGGCCGCCGCCATCGCCAAGGCCAACGCCGGCGTGCAGACCGCACCGGTGCAGCTGGCCAAGGCACCGGGCGTGGGTGAAGTGAGCTGGCGCACGCCGATCCGCAAGAACGCCATGGACGTGCCGATCAAGGAAAAGGTCGACCTGCTGCTGGACGTCAACGCGGCCGCGATGGGCGCCGGTGCCAGCTTCGTCAATTCGATGCTGTTCCTGGTCAACGAGCAGAAGTACTTCGCGTCCACCGATGGTTCCTACATCGACCAGGACGTGCACCGCATCTGGGCACCGATGACGGTCACCGCCATCGACAAGGCCAGCGGCAAGTTCCGCACCCGCGAGGGTCTGTCCGCGCCGATGGGCCTGGGCTACGAGTACCTGGACGGCGCCGCCGCCGGCAAGGTGCTCACCCCCAATGGCGTGGTGAACTACGGCTCCTCCTACGACATGAAGGAAGACGCCATTGCTGCAGCCAAGCAGGCGCAGGAGAAGCTGAAGGCACCGTCGGTGAAGCCCGGCAAGTACGACCTGATCCTCGATCCGTCGCACACCTGGCTGACCATCCACGAGTCGATCGGCCACCCGCTCGAACTCGACCGCGTACTCGGCTACGAAGCCAACTACGCCGGCACCAGCTTCGCCACCCTGGACAAGCGCGAGCAGCATTTCCAGTACGGCAGCGAGCACGTCAACATCTTTGCCGACAAGACCCAGCCGGGCAGCCTCGGCGCCGTGGCGTACGACGATGAAGGCGTGAAGTGCAAGCGCTGGGACCTGATCAGCAACGGCAAGCTGGTCGACTACCAGACCATCCGCGACCAGGCCCACATCCTTGGCAAGACCGAGTCCGATGGCTGCTGCTACGCCGATTCCTGGTCCAGCGTGCAGTTCCAGCGCATGGCCAACGTGTCGATGGCGCCGGGCAAGGCCCCGCTCAGCGTTCCGGACATGATCAAGGACGTCGAGAACGGCATCTACATCATCGGCGACGGCTCGTTCTCCATCGACCAGCAGCGCTACAACGCGCAGTTCGGTGGCCAGCTGTTCTACGAGATCAAGAACGGCAAGATCACCCGCATGCTGGAAGACGTGGCCTACCAGATCCGCACGCCGGAGTTCTGGAACGCCTGCACCGCCGTGGCCGACGAGCGCGACTACCGCCTGGGCGGTTCGTTCTTCGACGGCAAGGGCCAGCCGGGCCAGGTCTCGGCGGTCTCGCACGGTTCGTCCACCGCGCGCTTCAACGGCATCAACGTCATCAACACCGCACGCAGCCTCGGCTGACTGGTCAGGAGCCCTTACACCATGAGTATCTTCACCGAAGCCCAGGCCAAGGCCATCCTCGACAAGGTCATCGCCCTGTCCAAGGCCGATGAGTGCACCGCCGTGCTGGCCGGTTCGATCAACGGCAACATCCGTTTCGCCCTGAACAACGTGTCCACCAGTGGCATCGTGGACAACACCGAGCTGGCCGTCACCGTGGCCTTCGGCAAGCGCGTGGGCACCGCCTCGATCAACGAGTTCGACGATGCCGCGCTGGAACGCGTCGTGCGCCGCGCCGAGGACCTGGCCCGCCTGGCCCCGGAGAACCCGGAGTTCATGCCGGCCATCGGCAAGCAGACCTACCGCGCCAGCCCCACCTTCAGCGAATCCACAGCGGCCATCGATCCGGCCTTCCGCGCCAAGGTCGCCGCCGATTCCATCGCGCCGTGCCGTGGCAACGGCCTGATCGCCGCCGGCTTCCTGGAAGATGGCCAGGGCTTCTATGCCACCGCCAACAGCAACGGCAACTTCGGCTACCAGCGCAGCACCAGCTTCGACTACACCTGCACCGTGCGCACCGAAGACGGCCGCGGTTCGGGCTGGGTCGGCCGCAACCTGAAGGACGCGGCGGACTTCAAGGCCGACCAGGACATCCGCATCGCCATGCGCAAGGCCACCGAATCCTCGGAAGCCAAGGCGCTGGAACCGGGCAAGTACACGGTCATCCTCGAGCCGGCCGCCGCTGCAGGCCTGATCAGCTTCATGATGAACTTCTTCAGCGCGCGCTCGGCCGATGAAGGCCGCAGCTTCCTGTCCAAGCAGGGCGGCGGCAACAAGCTGGGCGAGCAGGTCTACGACCCGCGCGTGAGCATGTACGCCGACCCGTGGCATGCCGATGCACCGGTGCTGCCGTGGGATGGCGAGGGCATGCCGCGCGAGCGCATGGCCATCATCGAGAACGGCAAGGTCGCCAACCTGGACTACTCGCGCTTCTGGGCACAGAAGCAGGGCAAGACCGCCAAGGCCACGCCGGGCAACCTGCTGATGAGCGGTGGCGACAAGAGCACCGCCGATCTGGTGCGCGGCACCCAGAAGGGCATCCTGGTCACCCGCACCTGGTACATCCGCATGGTCGACCCGCAGACCGTGCTGCTGACCGGCCTGACCCGCGATGGCACCTTCTACATCGAGAACGGCCAGATCAAGCACCCGGTGAAGAACTTCCGCTTCAACGAATCGCCGGTGATCATGCTCAACAACATCGAAGAGCTGGGCAAGCCGGTGCGCGTGGCCGGTGATGAATCCAGCTACGTGATGATGATCCCGCCGATGAAGCTGCGCGATTTCACCTTCACCTCGCTGTCCGACGCGGTCTGATGGATCGGCGGGCCTGCCTGCGCTGGTTGGCCGCTGCCGCTTCGGCGGCGGCGCTGCCGGCCTTCGCGCAGTCAGGCCCGCGCAGTTCGCGCTACGACTTCTGGTTCACCCGCCTGCAGTACGACTCCGGCGATTGGGACGTGGACGCGCGCATGCCGTCCAACCTGATCACCTCGCTGATCGACTACACCTCGCTGCGCGTCGACCCGCAGGAACACGTGGTGGCCCTGGCCGACCCGCGCATGCTGGAGGCGCCGTTCTGCTATCTGGCCGGGCACACGCTGGTGGAGTTCAACGCCGCCGAGCGGCAGAACTTCGTGCGCTACGTGCGCAACGGCGGCTTCGTCTTCGTCGACGACTGCAACCATGACATCGACGGCCTGTTCGCCACCTCGTTCGAGGCGCAGATGGGCCGGCTGTTCGGGCCCAGGGCCCTGCAGAGGCTGCCCAACAGCCATGCCCTGTACCGCAGCTTCTTCCGCTTCCCCGACGGCCCGCCCGCCAGCGGCTTCGAGCTCAACGGCTGGGGCGATGACCTGGTGCACGACTACCTGAAGGGCATCGACGTCGATGGCCGCCTGGGCCTGCTCTACAGCAACAAGGATTACGGCTGCGAGTGGGACTACGACTGGCGCAACAAGCGCTTCCTGGCCGAAGACAACACCCGCTTCGGCGTCAACATCGTGATGTACGCGTTGAACAATTGAACGGACCACCGCCATGACCTCCCTCGATCTCGATTCCCTGCTGCCGCGCCTGGATGGGCTGCGCAGCGCCCTGGCCCGCGCCGTGGTCGGCCAGCACACGGTGGTCGAGCAGCTGCTGATCGGCCTGCTGGCCGGTGGCCACTGCCTGCTGGAAGGTGCGCCCGGCCTCGGCAAGACCCTGCTGGTGCGCTCGCTGGGGCAGGCGCTGGAGCTGCAGTTCCGGCGCGTGCAGTTCACCCCCGACCTGATGCCCAGCGACATCCTCGGCACCGAGCTGCTGGAAGAAGACCACGGCACCGGCCATCGTCATTTCCGCTTCCAGCAGGGCCCGATCTTCACGAATCTGCTGCTGGCCGACGAGCTCAACCGCACCCCGCCCAAGACCCAGGCGGCGCTGCTGGAAGCGATGCAGGAGCGCACGGTCAGCCATGCGGGCACCACGCGGGAGCTGCCCGCGCCGTTCTTCGTGCTGGCCACGCAGAACCCGATCGAGCAGGCCGGCACCTACCCGCTGCCGGAAGCACAGCTGGACCGCTTCCTGCTGCACGTGCTGGTGGACTACCCCAGCGAAGACGAAGAGCGCCGCATCATCGAACAGACCACCGGCGGTGCCACCGAAGCGGTGCCGAAGGTGATGGACGCCGAGGCGGTGATCGCCCTGCAGGCCGCCGTGCGCCAGGTGCATGTCAGCCCCGATGTACTGGCCTGGATCACCCGCCTGGTACGCGCCAGCCGCCCCGGCGACGGCGCACCGGCCGCGATCAACCAGTGGGTGAAATGGGGCGCCGGCCCGCGTGCCGGGCAGTCGCTGGTGCTGGCCGCCAAGGCGCGTGCACTGCTGCAGGGCCGCTTCGCCGCCACCCGCGAGGATGTGCAGGCGCTGGCCGCGCCGGTGATGCGCCATCGCCTGCTGCTGTCCTTCGCTGCCGAAGCCGAACAGAAGCGCGCCGACGACGTGGTCGCGGCGCTGCTGCAGGCCGTGCCTTTCCCGGGTTGAAGCAGGCGTGAGCACCGGTACACCGCTGACCCTGCCACCGGAACTGCGTGCGCGCCTGCGCACGTTGCGCCTGCGGCCGCGCCTGGCCAGTGGCGCCAGCGGTATCGGCCAGCACGCCAGCCGCAGCCGCGGTGCCGGCCTGGAATTCGCCCAGTACCGCGCCTACGAACCCGGCGACGAACTGCGCCAGATCGACTGGAAGTTGTACGCGCGCTCGGACCGCTTCTTCGTGCGCGAATCCGAACGCGAAAGCCCGATCACCGTCTGGCTGCTGCTCGATGCCACCGCCTCGGCCAGCCAGGCCGACCGCGCCGCGCCGCAGCGTACGCGCCTGGACCACATGCGCGGGCTGGCCGCCTGCCTGGTCGAGCTGGCCCTGCAGCAGGGCGATCGTTTCGGCCTGCTGGCGATCAACGGCGATGGCCTGCAGCTGGTACCGGCCGGCAACGGCGCGCGCCAGCGCGACCGCGTGCACCTGCAGCTGCATGCGCTGCAGGCCCGCGGTGGCTGGCCAGCCGCCGACCGCCTGCGCCCGCTGTGGGAACGCGTGCGCCCGGGCGATCTGCTGCTGGCCATCGGCGATGGCTTCGATGAAGCCGGCATCGTGCTGCTGGAACACCTGGCCAGCGCGCGCCGCGAGGTGATGCTGCTGCAGGTGCTGACCGCCGACGAGCGCGACTTTCCCTTCGATGCCGGCCATCGCTTCCGCGATCCGGAAACCGGCGAGGAGCTGCTTGGCGATGGCGCCGCGATCCGCGCCGACTACCTGCAGCGCTTCGCCGCCGCACACAGCGCGCTGCAGGCACGCCTGCAGGCCAGCGGCATCGCCAGCGCCACCGGATGGCTCGACCAGCCGCTGGACCAGCCGCTGCAGGCGCTGTTCGGCCGCGGGGGCGGCGCATGAACCTGCTGTTCCCGCTGGGCCTGGCCGCACTGGCCGCGTGGCTGCTGCCCCTGCTGATCCACCTGGCCCGGCGCCATCCGTATACACCGCTGGACTTCGCCGCACTGCGCTGGCTGCGCGCACAGATCCGCCCTCGCCAGCGCATCCGCTTCGATGATTGGCCGCTGCTGCTGGTGCGCCTGCTGTTGCTGGCCGCACTGGCGCTGCTGCTGGCACGCCCGGCGCTGACCGGCAGCGCAGCACCGCCCAGCGCGTGGACCGTGGTCGCGCCCGGGCTGGATGCCCGCGCACTGCGCGGCACCGGCGAAGAGGGCAACTGGCATTGGCTGGCACCCGGCTTCCCGTCCGTCGAACAGCCCGCGCCCGCGACACCTGCGCCGCTTTCCAGCCTGCTGCGCGAACTCGACGCGCAGCTGCCCGCCGGCACTGCGCTGACCGTGCATGTGCCCGACCCGCTGTCCGGCCTCGATGGTGCACGCCTGCAGCTGTCGCGTCCCGTGCAGTGGCAGGCGCATGTCGTGCCCCTCGCCAGCGCACAGGCCACAGTGGCCTCGCCACGCCTGCGCGTGCATGCCGAGGCACCGGCCAGCGCGCGGCAGTGGATCGGCGCCCTGCAGCGTGCGTGGAGCACCCAGCCCGCCGCCGCCGAGCTGCCTGCCGACACGCTCCCCACACGCGGCGAAATCGCGGTGTGGGGACGTAGCGATGCACTGCCGGCCGCATGGCAGGCTTGGCTGCGCGACGGCGGCAGCGTGATGACCGCGGCCAGACCTGATGCTGCCGCCACGGTGGTGCTGCGAAGTGCGGAAGGCGCACCGCTGCTGTGGCAGCAGCGCGTCGGCCAGGGCCGCCTGCTGTCGCTGCCCGGCGAATGGGATGCCGCCCACAACGGCGCCCTGCGTGATGCCCGCTTGCCGCAGGCCCTGCTGCTGGCCCTGCAGCCGCCAGCACCACCGCGCGTGGGCGATGCGCGCGATCACGCGCCGCAGCAGGCAGTACTGCCTGCAGCCGCCGCCGCACCACGCGAGCTGACCCCGTGGCTGCTGCTGGCCATCGTGCTGCTGTTCGCGCTGGAACGCGGGATGGCCAGTCGCGCAGCGCGGAGGCCGGCATGAACGCGTTGCAGCGCAGCTGGCAGCGCGCACGTCGCCGCCGCGCCAGCATCACTGTGCTGCTTGGCCTGCCCTGGACGCTGGCCGCCACCGCGCTGACCCTGCGCCTGGCCGGCTTCGATGCCGCCTGCGTGGTCGCCACACTGGCCCTGCTGGCCTGCGCCGGCGTGGCCGTCGCGCGGGCAAGGCAGTTGGACCGGCGCTGGCTGCAGTGCCAGCTCGATGGCAGCGGCCGCAGCGAAGACAGCGCCGACCTGCTGTTTGCCGATGTCGCCCGCCTTAACCCGTTGCAGCAACGCCAGCGCGCGCATGTACTGGCCACGCTGGAACGCACGATGCCGGACCTGCGCCCGCGCTGGCCGCGCGCCGCACTGGCGCTGTGCTGGATCGGCGGTCTGGCCATCGCCCTGCTCGCGCTGGGCTGGCCACGCACCGCGGGCGTCTCCGCAGGCATCGGTGCCACGGCAACGGCACCCACGGCGGCGGCCGGTCCGCTGCAGCTGCAGTCGACCCGCCTGCAGATCGATGCACCGGTGTACACCGGCCAGGCCACGCTCACCCAGAACGCACTGGACGCCAAGGTGGCCGCCGACAGCCGGCTGTCGTGGTCGCTGCGCTTCGACCGCACGCCCAGCAAGGCATGGCTGCAGTTCCACGATGGGCGACGGCTGCCGCTGCACGAGCACGATGGCCAGTGGCAGGCGCAGGACGTGGCCCGCGCGCCGGTGCTGTACCGCGTGGTCAGCGAGCCCGCCCTGGCCAGCACCCGCCTGTACCGGCTGGATGTGGTGGCTGACCGCGCGCCCAGCGTGCGCGTGCTGGAACCGGCCGCCAGCCTGGTCCTGGGCACGCCGGGGCAGCGGCAGTGGACGCTGCGCTTCGAAGCGAGCGATGACTACGGCGTGGCCGCGCAGGCTAAGCTGTCGATCACCACCACCCAGGGCAGTGGCGAGAACATCACCTTCGTCCAGCGCAGCGTCACCCTCACCGGCAGCGGCGAACCCACCGCGCGGCGCTTCGCCCACACGCTCGATCTGGCGGCACTCGGCGCGCAGCCCGGCAACGATGTGATCGCCCAGCTGGAAGTACGCGACAACCATGCCCCCAGCGCGCAGACCGGGCGCAGCAGCAGCGTGATCCTGCGCCTCCCGACCACCGAAGTCGCGCTCGGTGCCGAACTGGAAGGCCGCATCAAGAAGACGCTGCCGGCCTACTTCCGCAGCCAGCGGCAGATCATCATCGATGCCGAGGCGCTGATCCGCCAACGCCGCAGCCTGGCCGCCGATGACTTCATCAAGCGCAGCGATGCGATCGGCGTCGACCAGCGCATCCTGCGCCTGCGCTACGGCCAGTTCCTCGGCGAGGAAAGCGAAGGCGCGCCGAAGGCACCGCCGACCAGCGACCTGCCCACCAGTGATGCACCCACGGCGGACGCGCACGATCACGACGATGACCACGGACATGCGCAGGCCGGTGCGCATGACGACCACGATCATGACCACGGCGGTGCCGCCGGCAACGGCGACACGCCGCCGGTGTTCGGCAGCGCCACCGACGTGCTGTCCGAGTATGGCCACACCCACGACCACGCCGAGGCCGCCACCCTGCTCGATCCGCAGACCCGCGCCACGCTGAAGGCCGCGCTGGACCAGATGTGGTCCTCCGAGGGTGAGCTGCGCCAAGGCCGCCCGGAGCAGGCGCTGCCGTTCGCCTACAAGGCGCTGGCCTTCATCAAGCAGGTGCAGCAGGCCGAGCGCATCTACTTGGCACGCGTCGGCCCGGAACTGCCGCCGATCGACGAGGGCCGACGGCTGGGCGGCGACCGCGCCGGGCTGGCCAGCCGCGAGCTGCCGCTGGCCGCACGCACACCGCCGGACCCGGCCATCGTCGAAGCCTGGCAGCGGCTGGGCGACGGTGATGGCAGGCCTGACCTGGACGCTTTGGCCACGTGGCAGCAGCGCAACGCCGCCTTCCTGCCCGACGCCCTCGATCTGGCCGCCGCCATTGAACAGCTGCGCATCGAACCGGATTGCAGCGACTGCCGCCAGCGCCTGCGCGCACAGCTGTGGCGCGCCCTGCAGCGTCCGTTGCCGCAGGTAATGCAGCGCACCGCCACTGATGCAATGGGCCAGCGTTACCTCGATGCGCTGGAGGTACAGCCATGAATGCCACTGCATTGAACCTGTGGCTGGCCGTGGCCCTGGCGGTCATCGTCATCCTCGCCAGCGTCATGCAGCTGCGTGCGCCCACCGCTCATCGCGGCCGGCGCGCGGCACGGCTGGGCCTGCAGGCCATCGCCGCCGTGCTGCTGTATTTCTGCCTGCTGCCGCCCAGCCAGCAGCTGCCTGCGGGCGGCCTGGTCGTGCTCACTGCAGATGCGGCGGCTGCCGGCGCGTTGCCGGCCAGCGATGGCCCGCTGCTGCTGTTGCCGGAGGCGGCGGATGTGCCGGGCGGCCAGCGCGTACCTGATCTGGCCACGGCGCTGCGCCAGCACCCGGCCTCCACGTTGACCCTGGTCGGCGCCGGCCTGGCAGCGCGTGACCGGGACGCCGTGCTGCCGGCGAACCTGCGCTGGCAGGGCTCGCCTGCACCGCGTGGCTGGATCGCGCTGCAGCCGCCGGCCGATGCCGCACCCGGTGCGCGCTTCGAGGTGCACGCGCAGGCACACGGTGTCACCGCTGGCCGCGCCGAACTGCTGGACCCCGCCGACACCGTGGTTGATCGCGTGGACGTGGCCGCCGATGGCCGCGTGCAGCTCAGCGGCATCGCCCGCGCACCGGGCCGCAGCGTGTTCCATCTGCGCCTGCTGGATGCGCAGGCCCATGTGCTGGACAGCGTGCCGGTGCCGCAGCAGACGCTGGCGGCCGCACCGCTGCGTCTGCTGGTGCGTGCCAGCGCACCCGGCCCGGAACTGAAGTACCTGCGTCGCTGGGCCACCGATGCCGGCCTGCGCGTGCAGGTGCAGGCCGACACCGGCGCCGGGCTCAGCGTAGGCGATGGCGCAGTGGCGCTGGATGCGACCGCACTGGCGCGCAGCGACCTGCTGCTGCTCGACGAGCGCAGCGTGGCGGCATTGAGCGCGGGGCAACTGGCGGCGGTGCGCCAGGCACTGCGCGATGGCCTCGGCGTGCTGGTCCGCAGTGCGGGCGCGCCATCGGCCAGCGCGCGGCAACGCCTGCGCGATCTCGGCCTGCCGGTGCAGGGCGATGGCAGCAGCCACGCCGTCGAACTGCCTGGCGACGGCGAGAGCGCGATGCTCGCCGCACGCCGCGGCCCGCTGGACTCGGCCACCCTGCCCACCGCCGATGGCGAAGCGGCGGACCGCAGCTCGCACAGCGCCTCCCTGCCCTCGCTGGAGGCGCTGGCGCTGCAGGTCAACGACGGCAGCGCCCTGCTGCACGACACCGCCGACCAGCCCCTCGGTGGCTGGCGCGGCGTCGGCAAGGGCCGCATCGGCCTGCTGCCGGTCACCGACAGCTGGCGTTGGGTGCTGGCCGGCCGCGATGATCGCCACGGCGAACTGTGGAGCGGTGTGGTCGCCACGCTGGCACGCGCACAGGCCGGCACGGACGCGCTGTGGTCACCGCAGGCGCAGGCGTGGCTGGGCGAGCGTGTCGCACTGTGTGGCGTGCAGGCGCCGCTGCAGGCGTTCGATGCGAAGGGCGCGGCCGTGCCGCTGGTGGTCGATGCCGCTACCTCGTCGATGCGCTGCGCCGGTTGGTGGCCGCAGGCAGCAGGCTGGCAGCGCCTGCAGCATGGCGACACGACCGTGTGGCGCTACGTGTTCGACGCGAAGGAGGCAGCGGCGCTGCATCGCCAGGCGATGAGCGATGCGACGACGCAGGCGTTGGCCGCGGCCATGCCTGCAAGTGCCGCAGCGACGCAGCCGGTGCCCGGCTCACGCTGGCCGTGGTGGCTGGCGTTCGTGCTGTGCACATCGCTGCTGTGGTGGCTGGAACGGCGGCGCTGAGCCCCGGGGTCGGATCCCTTTCGCACGCATCGCAGACAGCATCCACGCATGGCGTGGATCTACTGCCCCGCGCGGATCAGCGGGTTCAGCGCCCATCCCTCAACGCGCCCCGGTGCGCCGGTACCCCCGTCGAACACACGGGGTCGGATCCCTTTCGCATGCGAAAGGGCTCTGACCCCATCCATCACCCGTCAGCGCGCCCCGGTGCGCCGGTACACCCCGTCGAAGCGCACGTTCATCCCACCGCACTCGCTGTTGTCCGACACCACCAGCACGTCGCCCAGCAACTGCGCATGCACCGTGCAGCTGTCCTCGACGAAATCCACCTGGCTGCCGCGCGGCGTGGCCTGCGCTTCCACCTGGCCCATGTTCGGCCCATACGGGCGCTGTTCCGGGGTGGGGTTGGCCGACGGCCAGTACGCATCACCTTCGACGTGAAGCTGGCTGCCACGTACCGAGATACTCAGCCCGTTGTCGCCATCCTTCCAGTCACCGGCCCAGCCCTGCAGCGTCGGCGTCACCCGTGCCACCGGCTGCAGCTTGCTGCGCTCGACCCAACCGGCACTGCCGCCCACCTTGTTGGGGAAGAACGCGCAGCGGTACGGGCCCAGATCGCGGCCGGTCACCACCGTGTCACCGCTCACCACGTAGCTGCGCTGGCGGCAGGCGGGTTCGCCCTTGGCCGGGCAGCCGTCCATGTCACCGAGCAGGTACAGGCGCTGCGTGCCCACCACCTTGGCCACGGCGAAATCCGATTGCGCGGAAGGAAACGCGCCGTTGCGGCACGAGCCGTCGTCGGCCAGGTCGCTGGCCAACGCGGACACGGGCAGAAGAAGGGCAAGCAGGAGGATTTTCGACACCACAGCAGCAACCAGGAGGGAGGACGACAGGATCGTACGCTCCTGCCTGTCATCGGCACCACACTCTGCAACAAATTGCATTTCGCTGCTTGTCGTTGCCGCGCAGACTATCCAGTCGCCTTCCAGCACCCGATCACCACCTGCGAACATGAAACTTGTTGGTGTGCTTCTCGCCCTGCTCGCCGCACTTCCCGTACTGCTTGATTACCTGACCCGCTGGGAAGCACGCCGCGCGTTCAAGTCACTCGCAGAACAAGCGCCGGTGCGTCTGCTCAGCGAGGACGAGGACGCCGCGCTGGAACCATTCCGCAGCGTACTGGAGCTGGGTCGCGATTGCGGCGTTCGCATTCTTGAGGGGCCCTGCGTCGAGCACCGCCGATGGATGCGGGGAGGCGCCAGCTCAGCCTGGCGCAGCCTCGCCGGGGTCAAGGTGCTGCTGCCCTTCAACGCGCTGGAACACCTCGGTACCCACAACCGTGCCGAAGTGGTGCTCGGTCGCCGCTTTGTGGTCATCGTCCGCATGCAGGGGTTCGATATCGCGACGGCCGGCACGCGTACCCTGCGCACGGCCGCGACACACATCAGCCAACGCCACGAGACCGCGGATGAGCGGACACAGCGCCGGCGGCCGGCCATTCCGTGGTGGCCCACCGCGCTGGCGCTGGCGGCCGGCATCTGCGGAGCACTGCCACAGCTGGGCCTGGGCCAATGGAGCTGGATGGCCGTGGCAGTGGGGCTGGTGCTGGCATCTACTGCGTTCGGGCTGTACCGGCGCAGGCACGTGGGAACGAAGGCACTGCAGCCCGTGGTGCGCGTGCGGGGTCGGCTCAGCGCGCTGCAGTTCGCAGATCCGCACGAGAGCACCTTCAGCCACACGGTGATGCTGCTGGGCAACGACCAGCGGCTGGTCATCGACCCGACCTGGAGGGCGTCCGGCGCCATCGCCCCGGGGCGCTGGCTGGAGGCCGAGGTCCGCCCGCACGACCGGCGCCTGTTGTCGTTGGGCCCGGACTGGTCACTGAGTGCCGACGAGAGGCGGTTTCCACCGGTGCCGGTCGCCCGGCACCTGCTGATGTTCCTGGTGGCGGTGCTGTCACTGCTGCTGATGCTCTGGTCGGGTGACGGTCCGCGGATCGAGGCAGCGCGTGCGGCAGAGCTGCTCGGCCCTGCCAAGCTGCGGACGGACACACAGCCCGGAACGCTGCTGGGGCATCCTCCCGCACCCGGCGATAGGGTGCACATCACGGTCGATGCCACCTGCGAACTGGTCACCCGGCGGCATGCCGGACAGGTGCTGGCGGTGCCCGACTGCAGCCGGCTTCGCTGGGGTGGCGCTCCGCTGCAGGTGCCCCCTCTGGCGGTTGCCGACTCCATCCTGCGCCTGGGTGCCGGGAATACCCTGCGCGTGCATTGGAAGCCGGCCGACGGCATCTTCCCTGCTTACCAGCGGGTGTCGGGGCTGGATGCGCTGCGCCGCGAACTGGAGGCTGCCTGCACCGATGGTCTACGCGGCTGCGACGATCTCCGCGCACAGCTTGCGGCGCTCTCCCCGGACGACAGCGCAGTACTTCCCCGTTGGACGATCATGAACCTCAAGGACGCCCTGGAAGAAGCCGCGCATGCACCTGTTCTCGCTGCGTGGGCTGCATCCACGCCCGCGCTTCTGGCCGCACAGAACGGTGGCGTCGTACTGGTCGATGCCGAGGCGAATCGGGAATCGGACACCGCAGCGTTCGCGTTTGGCGATGCCGGCGCCGCGTGGAAGACCCTGCGCGACGCAGCCACGCACGCGAAGCGGATCGCCTGGTCCGGTACCGTGCAGTCCCGCAGCACGGATGGTCGGACGCTGTGGCTGGAGGTGGACCGCACACGCCCCGCCCATGGCGCCATCGCGGGGATGGCCTACTGCATATGGCTGATCGGCGCGTCATTGCTGGCCCTGGTCCAGGGCATCCTGCTGGTCCGCGCCGTGCCCCGGGCACTCTCGCGGTCCGCCGCCTTCGCCGATGAACTCAAGCAGCGCCCTGCACCGCGTGCCTCCTGGCCGACATGATGCGCGGTGCCGCGCCTACTTCCCGGCCGAGGGATCGCAGCCGTCCTGCTGCTCGCAGAACTGTTGTGCCCGGCGTCGCTGTTCGGGAGTCAGCTCCGGCGGCGGCCGTGCGATGGCGGCCTGGATCTGGTCGGGGCCACCGGTGAGCTTGTTCAGACCGCGACCCGCCGCCAGTACGCCCTTCACCACGCCCATCATGATGTAGCCACCCCCCATGCTCACCTGCTCGGGCGATGGCGGCTCGCTCCAGTCGCGGCTGAAACGGTTGTCACCGAACTTCACCGGGTTCTTGAAACGGTACAGGTCCAGCGCCTCGTCCTCGGGCTTGATCGCACGTACTTCACCCAACGTGGTGACATCGCCCTGCGGCGGCGTGGGCAAGTCCGGTGGCGCGGCAGCATCGGCGGCCGGCACCCCGCTCGCTGCAGGCGGTTCGATCACGGGGTCAACCTGCTGCGCGTGCGCAGTGGCGGCCAGCATCATGCCGGCCAGAAGTGCTCCCTGCAGTTCCCGTCGTGCCACAGCCATCGCCCTGTCTGGTGCGTCCAATCCCCGAGGATACGCATCACGGCTTCAGATTTCGTTGGCGGCAGTACCGGCGTTCAGCCGGCGATGTCCATGCCGCCGCTCTGAATGGTTCACTGCATCCCGGCACACCGTCTCACACCCTGAGACCCATCTGTGGTGCCATGTGACCCCTCGCAAACCGTCCCGGCTCCCTCCTCCATGGCCTACGAACTCGCCAAGCGCACGGCCGACGCCGAGCAGAAGCTCGCCACCCGCGACGGCCTGCCCGCGCGCGATGGCGCCCTGCTCAGTGCGCGCCTGCAGCGCCGCTACCACGACCGCATCACCGGCAGCTTCGCCATTCCCGGCCGCGAGGGCCGCTACGCGCCTGTTCCCGATTCGGTGCCGCCGGCCCTGGCCGCCGCCCTGAAGGCACGCGGTATCGAGCAGCTCTACAGCCACCAGGCCGAAGCCTGGGAGGCCAGCCAGCGCGGCGAGCACGTGGCCATCGTCACCCCCACCGCCAGCGGCAAGTCGCTGTGCTACACCCTGCCGGTGGTCAGCGCGGCCATGCAGGACAAGGCCAAGGCGCTGTATCTGTTCCCGACCAAGGCGCTGGCCCAGGACCAGGTGGCCGAGCTGCTGGAACTCAACCGCGCCGGCGACCTCGGCGTGAAGGCCTTCACCTTCGATGGCGACACGCCCGGCGATGCGCGCCAGGCCATCCGCCTGCACGGCGACATCGTGGTGTCCAACCCGGACATGCTGCACCAGGCCATCCTGCCCCACCACACCAAGTGGGCGCAGTTCTTCGAGAACCTGCGCTACATCGTCATCGACGAGGTGCACACCTACCGCGGCGTGTTCGGCAGCCACGTCACCAACGTGCTGCGCCGGCTCAAGCGCATCTGCGCGTTCTACGGCGTGCAACCGCAGTTCATCCTGTGCTCGGCCACCATCGGCAACCCGCAGGCGCATGCCGAAGCGCTGATCGAGGCACCGGTTACCGCCATCACCGAATCCGGCGCGCCCAGCGGGCCCAAGCAGGTGCTGCTGTGGAACCCGCCGGTGATCAACCCGGACCTGGGCCTGCGTGCCTCGGCACGTTCGCAGAGCAACCGCATCGCCCGCATCGCGATCAAATCCGGGTTGAAGACCCTGGTGTTCGCGCAGACGCGGCTGATGGTGGAAGTGCTGACCAAATACCTGAAGGACATCTTCGACCACGACCCGCGCAAGCCGCCCCGCATCCGCGCCTACCGCGGTGGCTACCTGCCCACCGAACGCCGCGAGACCGAGCGTGCGATGCGTGCGGGCAACATCGACGGCATCGTCAGCACCTCGGCGCTGGAGCTGGGCGTGGATATCGGCAGCCTCGACGTGGTCATCCTCAACGGCTACCCCGGCAGCGTGGCCGCCACCTGGCAGCGCTTCGGCCGCGCCGGTCGCCGCCAGCAGCCCGCGCTGGGCGTGATGGTGGCCAGTTCGCAGCCGCTGGACCAGTACGTGGTGCGGCATCCGGATTTCTTCGCCGAGGCCTCGCCCGAACACGCGCGCATCGCCCCGGACCAGCCGCTGATCCTGTTCGACCACATCCGCTGCGCGGCCTTCGAGCTGCCGTTCCGGGTCGGCGATGGCTTCGGCCCGATCGATCCGGAAGTGTTCCTGGAAGCGCTGGCCGAAACCGAAGTCATCCACCGCGAGGGCGAGCGCTGGGAATGGATCGCCGACAGCTATCCGGCCAACGCGGTCAGCCTGCGTGCGGTGGCCGATGGCAACTTCGTGGTGGTCGACCGCAGCGATGGCCGCCAGCAGATCATCGCCGAGGTCGACTATTCCGCGGCCGCGCTCACGCTGTACGAAGGCGCGATCCACATGGTGCAGTCGACCCCCTACCAGGTTGAAACGCTGGACTGGGAGGGCCGTAAGGCCTACGTCACGCGCACCCACGTGGACTACTACACCGACAGCATCGACTTCACCAAGCTCAAGGTGCTGGACCGCTTCGATGGCGGCGTGGCCGGGCGTGGTGATTCGCACCATGGCGAAGTGCACGTGGTGCGCCGCGTGGCGGGCTACAAGAAGATCCGCTATTACACGCACGAGAACATCGGCTACGGCCCGGTCAACCTGCCCGACCAGGAGCTGCATACCACGGCGGTGTGGTGGCAGCTGCCGCAGGCGCTGCTGCTGCGCGCGTTCGCCAGCAAGCAGGATGCGCTGGATGGCTTCCTCGGCGCCGCCTACGCACTGCACATCGTCGCCACTGTGGCGGTGATGGCCGATGCGCGCGACCTGCAGAAGTCGGTCGGCAACGGCGATGGTTCGTGGTTCGCGATCGCCGACCAGACCGGCCGTGGCCAGCTGCGCGGCGGCGAGGGTGATCCCGGCATCGTCGAGCTGCTGCAGGAGTTCGTGCCGACGGTGTACCTGTACGACAACTTCCCCGGCGGCGTCGGCCTCAGCGAGCCGCTGTGGCAGCGCCAGGCCGAACTGGTGCAGCGCGCGCGCGAACTGGTGCAGCGCTGCGACTGCAAGGCCGGCTGCCCGGCCTGCGTGGGCCCGGTACTGGCCGCACAGGAAGAGGATGACACCTCGCCGCGCGCGTTGGCGCTGCGCGTGCTCGACCTGTTTGACGCCGAAGCCTGCCAGCATGTGCACGACGTGGTGGTGACCACGCGCGACCCGATGGAGCTGCTGGCACCGTGAGCCTGAGCCTGGACAAGCTGCGCCTGCTGCGGAAGCAGGCCGGCGACCCGAAGGCGAGCACGCCGGCCGCGCCCGAGCCGCCGCCGGCAGCACCGGCGCCGGTGGCCGCCAACGATGCACGGCAGCCCGCGGCCGAGCGCTCGGTGTTTGCCTGGGTCGAACAGGAGATCCGCCACAAGCCGACCGGCGCGGCAGCACCTGCCGCGGCGCCGCCCGCACTGCGGCGGCCGGAGGTAGGCGGCCTGCATCGCCTGCTCGGGCTGCGCACGCGCGGCACCGTCGCCCCGGTGCGGGCGAGCGCGCAGGACCGGCAGCTGCCCGGCGAAGAAATCGCACCGGGCCTGTTCCTGATCGAATCACTGCAGCCGCAGGCGATTCCCGCGCAGCCGTTGTCGCTGGATTTCGCCCGCCGCGATGGCGAGCACGTGGCCGCGCGCGACCTGCTGTTCTTCGATACCGAAACCACCGGCCTGGCCGGTGGCACCGGCACCCGCGCCTTCATGATCGGCGCCGCCGACTGGCATGCCTGCCCGCAGCGCGGCGAAGGCCTGCGCATCCGCCAGCTGCTGATGTCCACCATGGCCGCCGAGGACGCGATGCTGGCCACCTTCGCCAGCTGGCTGCAGCCGTCCACCGTGTTCTGCAGCTACAACGGCCGCAGCTACGATGCGCCGCTGCTGAAGGCCCGCTACCGGCTGACCCGACAGCGCGACCCGATCACCGCACTGGACCATGTGGACCTGCTCTACCCCACGCGCCGGCGTTATCGCGGCAGCTGGGAGAACTGCAAGCTCTCCACCATCGAACGCCAGCTGCTGCGCGTGGTGCGTGAGGATGACCTGCCCGGTTCGGAAGCGCCTGCGGCGTGGCTGCGTTACCTGCGCGGCGGCGATGCAGTGAACCTGCGCCGCGTGGCCGACCACAACCACCAGGACGTGGTGACCCTGGCCCTGCTGCTGCAGCGGCTGATCCGCGAGGAACAGCGCGAGCGCGAAACGCTGGCGCTGGTGCAGCCCTGAGCGCGCGCGGGTTCAGGCGGCGTTGACACCACTGACCCGCGCAGCGGCGACACTGCCCGCTGTCCCTTCACCGGAGCCGTGCCCATGCGCCCTACGACCTTGTTGCTGCTGGCCAGCATCCTGCCGCTCGCGGCCTGCAGCCATGCCGGTACCAACAGCACTGCCGACACAGCCCCCCTGCCGCCCAAGGGCGCCGAGGGCACGCATGAGTGCCGCCCCGAGGCGCTGGAAGCCTTCACCGGCAAGACTGCCGACGAGGCGACGATCAAGAAGCTGGTGGCCGACAGCGGCGCGCGCAACGCACGCGTGGTGAAGCCGGGCATGGCCGTGACGATGGATTTCCGCCAGGACCGCGTGACCGTGCACGTGGACGAGCAGAACCGGATCGAACGCGCCAGCTGCGGTTGATCCGGTAGCGCCCGGGGCCCCCGAGCGCGTGTGAACCCCACAGACACCCCACCCGCCACCCCCCCGTGGGCAGGCCGTCACCCCGACGCAACGCCGCTGGGCGAGGGGCCAGGGC
>NZ_JBRRCR010000078.1:0-19928 GCF_056759115.1 Stenotrophomonas sp. STEN087
TGTGGAACCACCCGATCCCATCCCGAACTCGGAAGTGAAACGCAGCTGCGCCGATGGTAGTGTGGCTCAAGCCATGCGAGAGTAGGTCATCGCCAGGGTTTACACCCAAAACCCCGCTGCTCACGCAGCGGGGTTTTTCTTTGCGCGCAGATAAACACGCTGGGGGCGTTGCCGCGCGTTGCGCGGTGCCAGCCAAGGCTGTAGATCCACGCCATGCGTGGATGGACCGCCCCACCGCCCACAAAAAAAGGCGGCGCCCCGTGGGGCGCCGCCTGGACCTCAACACTGTTCAGTCGAGCATGGCTCGGCTTTACGGGGCCGCAGCCTTGTTCTTCATCATCTCGTCGCGGGCGGCCTTGAAGGGATTGCCTTCGTACCAGTTCGGCCAGCGATCGCCGCCTGCCAGTTCCTTGCCCACGCCGTACATCAGTTCCAGGTCTTCCACGGTGCCATCCAGCTTCCAGGTGGACGCATCGAACTCATCCTTCGGCCCGTGGTAGCGGTTGTTGCCGTAATCGGTCGCGGCCTTGCGGCCCGCGTCGACGCCACCGTCGCGCAGGTCCTCGCCACCGTCGGCATACAGCGCCGGCACGCCGGCCTTGGCGAAATTGAAGTGGTCCGAACGGAAGTAGAAGCCGCTCTGCACCGAGGTCTCGCCGTGCAGGGTGCGATCCTGGGCGGCAGCCAGCGGCTTGAGGATGTCCTCCAGCTCGGAACTGCCGAAACCGGTCACCGTCACGTCCTTGGCACGGCCGGCCACCGACATCGCGTCGATGTTGATCACGCCGGCAATCTTGTCCAGCGGGAAGGTCGGGTGGGCCACGTAGTACTTGGAACCCAGCAGGCCGGACTCTTCCAGGGTCACGGCCAGGAACACCACCGAACGCTCCGGCTTCGGATCCTGGTGGGCCATGGCTTCGGCCACTTCGAGAATGCCGGCCACGCCGGTCGCGTTGTCGACTGCACCGTTGTAGATGTTGTCGCCTTCCTCGCCCTCATGTTTGCCCAGGTGGTCCCAGTGGGCCATGTACAGCACGGCTTCGTCGGCACGCTTGCTGCCCGGCAGCACGCCCACCACGTTGCGCGACTGCTTCTGCGCGATCTGGCTCTTCAGGTCGACCGCAGCGGTGGCCTTCAGCGGCACCGGCTTGAAGCCGCGCTTGCTCGCGTCCTTGTAGGCCTGCGCCAGGTCCAGGCCGGCCCCGGCAAACAGCGCCTTGGCGGCGTCCGCACTCAGCCAGCCCTGCACCGGGATGCGCGCTTCCGGATCATCCTTCGCCGGCAGGTCGTACTGCGGGCCGGCCCAGGAGTTCTTCACCACATCCCAGCCATAGGAAGCACCGGCGGTGTCGTGCACGATCAGCGCGGCGGCGGCACCCTTGCGGGCGGCTTCCTCGAACTTGTAGGTCCAGCGCCCGTAATAGGTCATGCGCTTGCCGTCGAACAGCTTCTCGTCGCCGACATGGAAGCCCGGGTCGTTGACGAACATCACGACCGTCTTGCCCTTCCAGTCCTGGCCGGCGTAGTCGTTCCACTTCTGCTCCGGCGCATCCACGCCATAGCCGACGAAGACCAGGTCACTGGCATCGACCTTCACTTCGGCCTCGCCGGTACGGGTGCCCACCACCATGTCGGTGCCGAACTTCAGCTCGGTGGTCTTGCCACCCTGGGTGATCTTCAGGACGGTCGATTCGTCGGCCGTGGTCTCGGTCATCGGCACGTCCTGGAACCAGCTGTCACCGTTGCCCGGCTGAAGGCCGATGCGCTGCATCTGGTCGCGGATGTAGTTGACCGTCAGTTCTTCGCCCTTGCTGCCCGGGGCGCGGCCTTCGAATTCGTCCGAAGCCAGCGTCTTGACCATCTCGCTGAAGTCGGCGGCGTTGATGCCGGGCGAGAAGGTGTGGGCTGCCGGCGTGGCGGCAGCATCGGGGCTGGCGGCAGGCGCCGGCGTGGAAGTGTCTTCGCCTTTGCAGGCACTGAGCGCGGCCGCGGCCGCGGCGGCCAGGCACAGGAGGAGTTTGCGGGGCATCGTCGTTTCCTGGATACACGAGGGATGGCCACGCCGGGCGCGGCCGGTGAAGGGGAGCATTCCCCGTACTGCAGCGCCGGGGACTCAGTCCGCCGGCGCGGTATCGGTGTCGAACGGGATCGGCTCGGCACCGGTGACCGGCCCGACGCGTGCGGTGCGGTGCACGTACAGCACCACCTCGCGTTCGAACAGCAGCGGGCCTTCGACCACGGCGTTGGGGCCGATGATCACGCGCGGCTTGCGGCTGGCCGTGAGCGAAACGCTGAAATTGGGCTTGCGCACGCGCAGGCCGCCACCGACCTGCGAGCCGATGCCCACGGTGATGTCACCGTTGACCGTTTCCACGTCCTTGCGCACGCGGCTGCTGACCAGGCCGATGCCACCATTGACCGTTTCCACGCCGCCTTCGATCTGGCTGCCGTGGTCGCTGAAGATGCTGCCGTTGACCGTGCTGACATCGCCTTGGGCGATGACTTCACGGCCCAGGCGCACGCTGCCGTTGACCGTCTCGATGCTGCCGGTGCGGGCGCGGTCGGCCACGGTGACGCCGCCGTTGACGGTGTCGATGCTGCCGGTTTCCACGCCATCACCCACGCGGATGCCGCCGTTGACGGTGTCCAGCTTGCCGTAGCGCTGGCCCGGGTCGGCGCTGATGCTGCCGTTGACCTTGCTGATGTTGTCCTGCGCGCCAAGCGGGCCGGCGACCAGCAGTGCGCCCAACAGCAGCGGAATGGAGAGCGTTTTCATGGGGGCCTCGTTGTTGTGCGGCTGGCAGGCCGCGTGCGTTGATGTCACCATTCCCCGGCACCCCCTGCAACTGCCTGAAGTCACTGGAAAGCCCTTGCGCAACAACGTCTTCCCCTCACGCCGACATCACACCGCCGCTGCCCGCGCCGGGCGTTGCCTGTTGCTGGGGCTGGCATTGGCGCTGGCCGCTCCCCTGCCGGGCAGCGCGCAGACCGCTTCTACCCGCGAGGCCGAGCGCAAGCTGCAGAAGCTGCGTACCGAACTGAAGGGCGTGGCGCAGGAGCGCCGGCAGATCGAGGGCCAGCGCGGCCAGGCCTCACGGCAGCTGCGCGATGCCGACGAAAAGGTTGCCCGCAGCGGCCGGGCACTGGCCCAGACCGAAACCGCGCTGCGCGAGCAGAACCAGGCCCTGGCCGAAGCCGAACAGCGTCGCGCCACCCTGCAGGCCAACCTGGCCCAGCAGAACCGCGAGTTGGCCGGGCTGCTGCGCGCGGCCTACCAGCTGGGCAACCATGCCCCGCTGAAGCTGCTGCTGTCGCAGGACACGGTGGCCGATGCCAACCGTGCCCTGGCGTACCACCGCTACCTGCAGCGCGAGCGCGCGCAGCGCATCGCCACCCTCACCGGCGACCTGAAGGAACTGGAGACGCTGCAGGCGCAGATTGCCGAGCGCAAACAGACCCTGCAGGGCGCGCAGCGAGAACAGAAGCAGCAGGCGGCCTCGCTGGCGGCAGATCGCCGCGATCGCGCGCAGACCGTGGCCTCGCTGGAAGAACGCTTCAAGGACCGCCGCGAGAAGGAACAGGCGCTCGGTCAGGATGCCAAGGCGCTGGAAACGCTGCTGGCCAACCTGCGTGCGGCCGCCGCCCGCGCCGAGGCCGAGCGCCGTGCCGCCGCGCGCAAGGCGGCCGCCGAGAAGGCCGCTGCCGAAAAGGCCGCACGCCAGGCCAAGGCCGAGGGCCGCCCGCCGCCGCCGACCAAGGTCCCGCCGGCCGTGGCCTCCGCGCCTGCACCGAAGGTGGGCGGGCTGGGCTGGCCGCTGTCGGGCAACCTGCTGGCCCGCTATGGCGCCAAGCTGCCCGACGGGCGCACCAGCAGCGGCGTGCTGATCGGCGCGCCGGCAGGCAGCACCGTCACCGCCGTGGCCGATGGCACCGTGGTGTTCTCCGACTGGATGACCGGCTACGGGATGATCCTGATCGTCGACCACGGCAACGGCTACATGAGCCTGTACGCACACAACGACACCCTGCTGAAGGATGCCGGCGCGCGCGTGAGCCGTGGCGATGCCGTGGCCAAGGTCGGCAATTCCGGTGGCCAGGGTGTGACCGCGCTGTACTTCGAGCTTCGCCGCGGCGGGCAACCTGTCAACCCGGACAGCTGGCTGCAGCGGCGCTGAATCGACGCTGCTGCGACCGGGCCGGATTCAACGGGAATTTAGCCACGCTTCGCGCATAATCGGGGCATGTGCCTTGGGCACGATGCCACCGTCGACAGGAGTGATCCATGCGCGCAGCCCGTACCGCCACCCTCTTGCTGGCCCTGATGCCAGCGCTGTCCTGGGCGCAGCAGACTGCGCCGGCCGCCACCGATACCTCCGGCCAGGCAGCGAGCAACGAGGAGGCGGTGACCTCGAAGGTGCCGCTGGAAGACATCCGTCGTTTCGTCTCGGTCTACAACGCAGTCCGCGCGGCCTACGTCGATCCGGTCGATGACAACAAGCTGATGCAGTCGGCCGTGCGCGGCCTGCTGCTGGATCTCGATCCGCACAGCACCTACTTCAACAAGGAAGATGCCGAGGCCTTCGACGAGCAGGCCAACGGTGCCTACGAAGGCATCGGCGTGGAGCTGCAGCAGCAGCCCGACAACGCCAGCATGAAGGTCATCTCGCCGATCGACGACACGCCGGCGGCCAAGGCCGGCATCCTCGCCGGTGACCTGATCATCGCCATCGACGGCAAGCCGATCAGCGCCATCGATGCCAGCGAGCCGCTGCGTGGCCCAGCCGGCAGCAAGGTGGTGCTGACCATCGTGCGCGACGGCAAGCCCAAGCCGTTCGATGTCAGCCTGACCCGGCAGACCATCCGCGTGACCAGCGTGAAGAGCCGCATGCTCGAACCGGGCTACGGCTACATCCGCCTGAGCACGTTCCAGGCCGATACCGGTTCTGATTTCCAGAAGCACGTGCAGCAGCTGCAGAAGCAGGCCGGTGGCCAGCTCAAGGGCCTGGTGCTGGATCTGCGCAGCAACCCGGGTGGTCTGTTGACCGCCGCGGTGCAGGTGGCCGATGACCTGCTCGACAAGGGCAACATCGTCAGCACCCGCGGCCGCATCAGCATCAGCGATGCACGCTTCGATGCGACGCCGGGCGACCTGCTGAAGGGTGCGCCGGTGGTGGTGCTGGCCGACGCCGGTTCGGCCAGTGCGTCCGAAGTGCTGGCCGGTGCGCTGCGCGACAACAAGCGTGCGCGCGTGGTCGGCAGCCGGACCTTCGGCAAGGGCTCGGTGCAGACCGTGCTGCCGCTGGACAACGGCGATTCGGTCAAGCTGACCACGGCGCGCTATTACACGCCCAGCGGCAAGTCGATCCAGGCCACCGGCATCGTGCCCGACGTCGAACTGAAGCCGGCGCCGACGCCGGAGGAAGATGCACTGCCGGCCAGCCTGAGTGATTACAGCGAGGCGACCCTGCCGGGCCACCTGCGCGGTGACGACGAAGGTACCGAGGGCTACCGCGCCGGTGCGGTGCTGCCGGGCGATGCGCCGATCAATGACGCCCTGGCCGAACTGAAGAACCCCGGTTCAGTGGCCACGCGGCTGAAGGCCGAAGCGGCCAAGGCCGAGGCGGAGAAGGCGACGAAGGCCGCGGCCGCCAAGCCGGCGCCGAAGCCTGAGGCAAAGCCCGATGCGAACGCAGAGCCGAAGCCCGAACCGAAGCCGGCGGCCAAGCCGGCCGAAACCCCGGCCAAGCCCTGAGGTAGCGCCGGGCCACGCCCGGCGACGCGGTGAGTGGGGAGCCGGCCAGCGGCCGGCACTACCCGGTGCTCAGAACCCGTGGCGCTTGCGCAGCTTGCGGGCGATGGCCGCGCGCACGTACACGCCGTACAGCAGGCCGAACACGAAGCCGCCGATGTGCGCCCACCAGGCCACCATGCCGAAGCTCGGGCCGATGTGGGCGAACACCACCTGCAATGCGGCCCAGACGCCGATCAGCAGATAGGCCGGGGCACGCACGAATTCCAGGAACAGGCCCAGCGGGATGACCACGCCGAGGCGCGCGGCCGGGAACAGCGCCAGGTAGGCGCCGATCATCGCCGACACCGCGCCGCTGGCGCCGATGATGATCTGGTCGGGGCTGCCCATGGTGTAGATCGCCACCAGGTTCGACACCGCGCCACCGACCAGGAACAGCAGCATCAGCCGCCACGGGCCGAGCACGCGCTCGGCGGGCAGGCCGAAGATCAGCAGGAACACCAGGTTGCCCAGCAGGTGCGACCAGTCCGCGTGCAGGAACAGGGCGGTGAACAACCGCAGCACGCTGCCGTCCTTCAGGGTCGCCCACCAGTCCTGCGGGTGGGTGAGGCCGGTGGACAGGGCGCCCCAGTCCAGCCAGAGGCTGTTGCGGGCGTCGCCCGGACGCGAGATCGACCACAGGAATGCCAGCCACAATGCCGCAAACAGCACGGGTGTAGCCCAGCGCAGCGTGGCCTTCTTGCGGGAGGGGAGAGACACGAACATGGCCGCTAGCCTAGCGTGCCGGGGCTTTGCGCGGGCGAGGCGCCTGTTCAGTTTTTGCGCATCGAATACGGCCGCTGCTGTTATTGTTTCATTAACGGCTCTGGGTAATACTCGCATACGGCGTCGTATGTCGGGAGGGGAATCCGGCGCGTTCTGGCGGGCCTTTGCGGGTCCGGTAGGCGCAGGCGCACTCAGAGCACCATCACCGCTTACCGGAGAGAGAACACGATGCAAACTGCTTCCACCATTGCCCGACTGACCCTGCTGGCCGTCGGCGTTGCCGGTGCGCTGGCCGCCGCTGATGCCAACGCCGCTGCCTTCCAGCTGAAGGAAAACAGCGCCAAGGGCCTGGGCCGTGCGTTCGCCGGCTCCGGCAGCGCCGAGGGCGACGCGTCCATCATCGCCGTCAACCCGGCCGGCATGCGCCAGCTGGACGGCACCATGGTCCAGGGCGACCTCAGCGCCATCAGTTTCAAGGCCGAGTTCAAGGGCCAGGGCCGTAAGCCGACGGGCGCCGCGCAGACCGGCAGTGACGGTGGCGACGCCGGCATGATTGCGCCGGTCCCGGCCGCTTACTTCCACATGCCTCTGGGCGAGAAGGCCCATTTTGGTGTCTCGCTGACCGCTCCGTTCGGCTTCAAGACTGAATACGACAACGGCTGGGTGGGTCGCTACAGCGGCCTGAAGACCGACCTGAAGGCCATCGACCTGGGCTTCGCCGCGTCCTATGACGTGAACCCCTACGTGTCGTTCGGTGCATCGGTGTTCGTCGAGCACCTGACCATCGAACTGAGCAACAACATTGACTTCGGCACCGCGCTGGCTCAGTCGCGTGTGCCGGGCTTCGCCCCGGGCAGCGCCGATGGCAAGCTGACCGTGGAAGGCGACAACAACGCCGTGGGCTGGACCGTCGGCGGCCTGTTCAGCCCGGATGAGAACACCCACATCGGCATCAGCTACCGCTCCAAGGTCGAGCACAAGATCACCGGTGGCGACGCCACCTTCGATGTGCCAGCCAATGCGGCAGCGGTGCTGGCTGCGGCTCAGCCGGGCCGTTTTGTCACCACCAGCGGCAAGGCCACGGTGACCCTGCCGGCGTCGGCCACCCTGAGCGTGACCCACAAGGTCAACGACCGCTGGACCGTGATGGGTGACGTCACCCGCACCGCCTGGTCGACCGCCTTTGACCAGGTCACCATCGACTACGCCTCGGCGCAGCCGGATTCGGTGCTGGAGTTCGGCTACCGCGACACCACCTTTGTTTCGCTGGGTGCCGACTTCAAGCTGAGCGATACGGTGACCCTGCGCGGTGGTGTTGCGCTGGACCAGACCCCGACCACCGATGCCCACCGCGACGTGCGCGTGCCGGATACCAGCCGCAAGTGGCTGTCGCTGGGCGTAGGCTGGACCCCGTCGGCCAACACCGAATACAACTTCGGTTACACCCACCTGTTCACCAGCGACCCGAACGTGAACGTGCCGGCGACCACCAACAACCAGGGCAACTCGCTGTCGGGCAAGTACAAGGTCCGTGGCGACGTGCTGGCTGCGTCGTTCCAGTACAAGTTCTGATTCAGGCCACGGCCTGAAGCAGTACAAGGAGGGCCCCGCGCAAGCGGGGCTTTCTTTTTATGGGTAGACGCCATCCACGCATGGCGTGGATCTACTGACGGGATTCTGGCGGAGGAAACGATGACGCTCACGCGCAAGGGCAAACACTGGTATGGAAGCGGGGACGACGACATCCGGGCGGTCATCCAGGGCTTCAGTGAACGCAACGGTTACCCCGCGACCGACTACCGGACTGCGGTCTGTGTCTGCGGATCGACGTTGTTCCGGTTGTTCGATGACGAAGAGGCAGGCGTTGCGCGGCGTGACTGCGTGGCCTGCGGCAATGCGCACCTGATGGGCGACAGCGCGGAGTATGCCGATGAGGCGGACCCCGAAGCCCATGAATGCCTCTGTGGCAGCGAGGCCCTGGCCATCCACTGTGGCGTGGCGCTGTGCGCCGATTCGCGCGATGTGCGCTGGCTGTACATCGGCTGCCGCTGCCCGCAGTGCCAGTTGGTGGGGGTGTATGCCGAGTGGAAGTGCGAGGGCGGGCCGGTGGAGGCCTTCATGGCCCGCGTGTAAGGCCCCCCACGCTCGGCGCGCGGATCAACGACAATGTCGCCATGAACCTCACTGATCCGAACTTCCAGCTGGAGCTGGCCGCCAACATCGCCGTCGCCGGCTCGATCCTGCTGGCCGGCCGCAACAACGTGCACACCTGGTGGCTGGGCATCGTCGGCTGCGCGCTGTTCGCGGCGGTGTTCGAACGTTCGCACCTGTTTGCGGACATGGTGCTGCAGTTCTTCTTCATCGCCATCAGCGTGCTGGGCTGGTGGCAGTGGCTGCGCGGCGACCATGGCGCGCCCCTGCCGATCACCCCGGTGCGCCCGCGGGCGTGGGCCTGGCTGCTGCCGCTGGCGGTGGTGGCGACCTTCGCCTACGGCTGGATGCTGACCCGCCTGACCCATGCCTACGCGCCCTATATCGATTCGGCAGTGCTGGTGCTGAGCGTGATCGCGCAGATCCTGATGATGCGGCGCAAGCTGGAATCGTGGTGGGTGTGGCTGCTGGTCAACACCATCGCCGTGCCGCTGTACTACAGCCGCGGCCTGCACCTGACCTCGTTCCTCTACATCGGCTTCTGGATCAACGCGCTGGTGGCGCTGCGCCACTGGCGCACGCTGATGCGCGCCGAGGCAAAGGCCGCTGATGCCGCTGCCTGAGCGCGTCGAGCGCGGTCTGGTGGTGGGCAAGTTCTGCCCACTGCACCGCGGCCATGAGCACCTGATCGACTTCGCCGCCGCGCACTGCCGGCAGCTGCTGGTGATCGGCTGGTCGCAGCCGGGCTTTGTCGGCTACAGCGCCGCCCGCCGCGAACGCTGGCTGCGTGCGCGCTTTCCGCAGGCGACGGTGGCGGTGCTGGACGATGCCCGCCTGGCCGCGCTCTGCGAACAGCACGGCCTGCCACCGCGCGCGCTGCCACGCGACAGCGACAGCGAGCAGGCGCAGCGCGATTTCACCGCCTGGCTGTGCCTGCACCTGTTCGGCGGGCCAGTGCAGGCGGTGTTCACCGGCGAGGACTACGGCGATGGTTTTGCCGCAGCGATGGCCGCGCACTTCAACGCACCGGTGCAGCACCAGCGGCTGGAGCGCAGCCGCGATGTCGGCCAGCCCAGCGGCACCCAGCTGCGCGCCGATCCGCATGCGCTTCGCCATGGCCTGTCGCCACAGGTGTACGCGGACTACGTGCAGCGCGTGGCCTTCATTGGTGGCGAATCCACCGGCAAAACCACGCTGGCGCGCGTACTGGCCGCGCGCATGGGCACGACATGGGTCGCGGAGTACGGGCGCACGCTGTGGGAGATGCAGGGCGGTGACCTGCGCGAACCGGACCTGCTGCGCATCGCCGAAGAGCAGCCCCGGCGTGAGGATGCGGCGGTGCTGACGGCGCAGCGCTGGCTGTTCTGCGATACCACGCCACTGGTGACCCTGGGCTACAGCGGCTGGATGTTCGGCAGCGCACCGGACGCGCTGCTGCAGGCTGCATTGCGGCCGTATGACCTGCTGTTCCTGTGCGCACCGGACATCGCCTTCGACCAGGATGGCACGCGGGTGGGCGAGGCCTTCCGCGCGCAGCAGCATGCCTGGTACCTGCAGGAGCTGCAGGCGCGGGGGCTGCCGTTCGTGCTGCTGGAAGGCGATCTGGAAACACGCATCGCGCGGGTACAGGACGCGCTGGCCGCGCGCGCGGACAGCCGCTTCAGCGCGGCGGCGTGATGGCACAAAAAACCCCGCTTTCGCGGGGTTTTTCGTGCATCAATCACACCCGTGGAAGGGGAGGGGTGTTTCAGTCGCCCAGGGTCAGCAGCGAGGCGTTGCCACCGGCGGCGGTGGTGTTCACCGTCACCGTCTTTTCGGTGGCGAAGCGCAGCAGGTAGTGCGGGCCGCCGGCCTTCGGGCCGGTGCCGGACAGGCCCTGGCCACCGAACGGCTGCACGCCGACCACCGCACCGATCTGGTTGCGGTTGACGTAGACGTTGCCGACGTGGACGCCGTTGCTGATGCGGTCGACGGTCTCGTCGATGCGCGAATGCACGCCCAGGGTCAGGCCGTAGCCGGTGGCGTTGATCTGGTCGATCACCGCGTCGAGCTGGTCGCCCTTCCAGCGGATGACGTGCAGCACCGGACCGAACACTTCCTTCTGCAGCTGGGCCAGGTCCTTCAGTTCATACGCACGCGGTGCGAAGAAGGTGCCATTGGCGGCTTCAACGGACAGTTCGGCAGCGGCGATCAGGCGCGCTTCGCGGTCCATGCGCTCGGCATGGTCCTGCAGGATCTTCAGCGCATCGGCGTCGATCACCGGGCCGACGTCGGTGGACAGAACGCCGGGGTTGCCGACCTTCAGTTCCTTCATCGCACCGGCCAGCATGGTCATCACCTTGTCGGCGATGTCGTCCTGCACGAACAGCACGCGCGCGGCCGAGCAGCGCTGGCCGGCGGAGGTGAAGGCCGAACCGATCGCGTCCTTGACCAGCTGTTCCGGCAGCGCCGAGGAATCGGCGATGAAGGCGTTCTGGCCGCCGGTTTCGGCGATCAGCACACCGATGGCGGCATCACGCGCGGCCATCGCGCGGTTGATCGCACGGGCGGTGTCGGTGGAGCCGGTGAAGGCCACGCCAGCCACGCGCGGGTCGGCGGTCAGCGCGGCACCGACGGTGGCACCGTCGCCCGGCAGGAACTGCACCACCTCGGCCGGCACGCCGGCATCGTGCAGCAGCTTCACGGCGTAGTAGCCGATCAAGTTGGTCTGCTCGGCCGGCTTGGCGATGACGCTGTTGCCGGCGGCCAGTGCAGCGGCCACCTGGCCCAGGAAGATCGCCAGCGGGAAGTTCCACGGGCTGATGCAGACGAACACGCCGCGGCCGTGCAGCTGCAGCTCGTTGGATTCACCGGTCGGGCTGGGCAGCTTCTCGGCGTGGCTGAACTGCTCGCGCGCCTGCTTGGCGTAGTAGCGCAGGAAATCCACGGCTTCGCGCACTTCGGCGATGCTGTCGGGCAGGCTCTTGCCGGCTTCCTTCACGCACAGCGCCATGAACTCCGGCATGCGCGCTTCCAGCTGGTCGGCGGCGTGTTCGAGGATGGCGGCGCGGCTGGCGGCCGGGGTGCGGTTCCAGGCCGGCTGGGCGGCCACGGCATTGGCCAGGGCCTTCTGCACGGTGGCGGCGTCGGCGGCCAGCCACTGGCCGACCACTTCACGGGTGTCGGCCGGGTTGGTGACCGGCAGCGCGGCACCAGTCGGGTTGGCACCCGGCACCAGCGGGGCGGCCTGCCAAGGCTTCACTGCCGCGTTGATCTGCTCGGCCAGGGCGCGCAGTTCGTTGTCGTTGGCGAGGTTGGCGCCCATGGAGTTCTTCCTGTCGTGGTTCTGGCTGCGCAGCAGGTCAACCGGCAGCGGGATCTTCGGGTGGGGGATCGAGGCGAACGAGGCGACCATCTCGACCGGATCGCGGATCAGGTCGGCGATCGGCACGCGTTCGTCGGTGATGCGGTTGACGAAGCTGGAGTTGGCGCCGTTTTCCAGCAGGCGACGCACCAGGTACGGCAGCAGGTCTTCATGCGAACCGACCGGCGCATACACGCGGCAGGGCAGGGCCAGGCGGTCGGCCGGCACCACTTCGGCGTACAGGTCGTCGCCCATGCCGTGCAGCTTCTGGTGCTCGTACACGCCACCGTTGGCGATGCTGCGCACCGCGGCGATGGTGTGCGCGTTGTGCGTGGCGAACATCGGGTAGATCGCGTCGGCATGGGTGAACAGACGCTTGGCGCAGGCCAGGTAGGACACGTCGGTGTTCTGCTTGCGGGTGAACACCGGGTAGCCCGGATAGCCTTCGATCTGCGCGCGCTTGATCTCGGCATCCCAGTAGGCGCCCTTGACCAGGCGCACCTGCAGGCGGCGACCGGCGCGGCGCGCCATGTCGGCCAGGTGGTCGATCGTGTACGGGGTGCGCTTCTGGTAGGCCTGCACGACCACGCCGAAGCCATCCCAGCCGGCCAGCGAGGCATCGCCGAACACCTGTTCGATGATGTCCAGCGACAGTTCCAGGCGGTCCGACTCTTCGGCGTCGACGGTGCAGCCGATGCCGTAGCTCTTGGCCAGCTGCGCCAGTTCCAGCACGCCCGGCACCAGGTCGGTCAGCACGCGCTCGCGCTTGGCGTGCTCATAGCGCGGGTAGAGCGCCGACAGCTTGATGGAGATGCCCGGGGCGTTGTTGACGTCGCCGTCCGGGCGGCCGCCGCGCGCCTTGTGGTCGCCGCCGATGGCGTGGATCGCGCGGCGGTAGTCCTCGAGGTAGCGCAGCGCGTCCTTCATGGTCAGCGCGCCTTCGCCCAGCATGTCGAACGAATAGCGGTAGCTGGCGTTGTCGCCCTTGTGCGAACGCGACAGTGCTTCGCTGATGGTGCGGCCCATGACGAACTGGTGGCCCATGATCTTCATGGCCTGGCGCACGGCCAGGCGCACCACCGGCTCACCGACGCGGCCGACCAGGCGCTTGAAGGCGCTGGGGGCATCGGCGCGGGTGGCGTCGTTCATCTGCACCAGCTTGCCGGTCAGCATCAGGCCCCAGGTGGAGGCGTTGACCAGCACCGAGTCGCTGCCGCCCAAGTGCTTTTCCCAGTCGGCATCGGCCAGCTTGTCGCGGATCAGCTTGTCGGCGGTGTCCTGGTCCGGAATGCGCAGCAGCGCCTCGGCCACGCACATCAGCAGCACGCCTTCCTCGCTGCCCAGGTCGTACTGGCGCATGAAGGCTTCGATCGCACCCTGGTCCTTGGCGCGCACGCGCACCCGGCCGACCAGGTCGGCGGCCAGCGCCTGCACCCTGGCCTGCTCCTCGGCGGGCAGGCGGGCCTGGGTCAGCAGCTCGCGCACGTGGCTGGCCTCGTCCTTCAACCAGGCGTCGGTGATGGCCTGGCGGAACGGGTTGGGGGACGCCGGCAGTTCCGGCGACAGCAGCGCGCCCGGACGCGGCGCGTCGTGGGCGGCAGGGGAGGAGGAGGGTGCGTTCATGCCGATCCGGCCAGTGGAAAACTTGGCGATTTTAATCATTTTTGCGCCCTGCGGAAGTGTCCCGCAGACACCTTTGTAGAGGGCTGATAGCCCCTAGCAGTGGTGGATTCAGCGTGTTCAGCAAGCTCGACCGTATTTGTGCCGAATTCGTCATTCGCGCCGCCGGGGCCATGCTGTATTGCAACATGGGAAAAAGTGTGAATGGACCCTTGCTACCGGTGAGAGGGCGGGGCTACCATCGAGGCGTTTCCCGCGGCAGGAACGCGGTTGCGACATGATCGAGGTGCTTCCAGCTCCGGATGGGTCAGGTACGCAGCTGCGGCTGCGTCCCCCACGGGCGCTCGATGCCCGGCAGTTCGTCCTGTTGTTTGCCGTGTTGTCGGGAGCGATGTGGCTGGTCTCCGCCCTCGGGTGGGTGGCTGGCAACGCATTCGCTCCCCTGTTCGCGCTGCTGTACAGCCTGTTGCTGGCAGCCGCCCTGCGTGCCTTGTGGCGCAGCGGTGAACGGCAGGAGGAGATCCGGGTCGTGCCGGCGTACGTGGAGGTCATCCCCGTACCCGGTGGATCGCCGGTGTTCCGGGCCCACCCCCATTGGGTGCGCCTGCTCACCGATGACGAGAGGGTCCGGCTGGCATCCAGCGGACGGCAGGTGGAGGTGGGGAGTTTCCTCGCGCCGGCCGAACGCCAGACGCTCGCTGAAATGCTTGAAGGCTTGCTCGCCGCCAGCGATGGCGGCAACCGACGACGCTAAGGGTCTAGGCAATGAAGCAAAGCAGCAGGTGGGGCACGAAGTGCGTTGCAGCGGTCGCCAGCCTGGTGGCCGGGGGACTGGTTCCGGCATGGGCATGGGCGCAGGCGGCCGATCCCAAGCCGTGGCAGCTGAACATGGGCAAGGGGGTCACCCAGACCTCGCGCCTGGCCTGGGAGTCGAACAACCTGTCGTTGATCATCTGTACGGTGATCGGCGTCATCGTGTTCGGGGCGATGGCCTACGCCATCTTCAAGTTCCGCAAATCCAAGGGCGCCGTCGCCGCCACCTTCAGCCACAACACCAAGGCCGAGGTGATCTGGACGGTGATCCCGGTGATCATCCTGATCGTGATGGCGTGGCCGGCCACGGCCAACCTGATCAAGATGTACGACACCCGCGATGCCGAGATGACGGTGAAGGTCACCGGCTACCAGTGGATGTGGAAGTACGAATACCTCGGCGAGAACGTCACCTTCACCAGCCGCCTGGACCGCGAGTCCGACCGCATGCGGCAGAGTGGCAAGGTGCCGACCCGGGAAAGCCACCCGCACTACCTGCTGGACGTGGACAACCGCCTGGTGCTGCCGGTCGATACCAAGGTGCGCTTCGTCATCACCTCTGATGACGTGATCCACGCCTGGTGGGTGCCGGCGCTGGGCTGGAAGCAGGACGCCATCCCCGGCTTCATCAATGAGGCCTGGACCAGCATCGAGCAGCCCGGTGTTTACCGCGGCCAGTGCGCCGAACTGTGCGGCAAGGACCATGGCTTCATGCCGATCGTGGTCGAGGCCGTGTCCAAGGAAGACTTCAAGCAGTGGCTGGCGCAGCGCAAGCCGCCGCCGGCAGCGCCTGCCACGCCTGCGGCACCGGCTGAACCAGCGGCACCGGCGGGCGAGACGCCGGCAGCGCCGGCCGCACCGGCGGCGGCTGAAGCCGGCAGTGCACCTGCCACCGCGGCCAGCGGCGCGTGATGTAAAGCCCGCGGCCGTTCGCGGCCGTGGAGACAACCGATTCTGAGAGGTGTTTTGCGATGGCGCACTCGGCAGTTGGGCACGACGATCACCACCACCACCAGAGCTTCTTCGAGCGTTGGTTCTTCTCGACCAACCACAAGGACATCGGCACGCTGTACCTGGGTTTCAGCTTCATCATGTTCGTCATCGGCGCCTTCATGAGCGTGCTGATCCGGCTTGAGCTCGCCCAGCCCGGCATCCAGTTCATCCGCCCGGAGGTGTTCAACCAGCTCACCACGGTCCATGCGCTGGTGATGATCTTCGGTGGCGTGATGCCGGCCTTCGTCGGCCTGGCCAACTGGATGATCCCGCTGCAGATCGGCGCGCCGGACATGGCGCTGCCGCGCATGAACAACTGGTCGTTCTGGCTGCTGCCGGTGGCCTTCAGCCTGCTGCTGCTGACCTTCCTGCTGCCGGGCGGTGCACCGGCCGGTGGCTGGACGCTGTACCCGCCGCTGTCGCTGCAGGGCGGCTACAACGTCGCCTTCACCGTGTTCGCGATCCACGTCGCCGGCATCAGTTCGATCATGGGCGCGATCAACATCATCGCCACGGTGCTCAACATGCGTGCGCCGGGCATCGACCTGCTGAAGATGCCGATCTTCTGCTGGGCCTGGCTGATCACCGCCTTCCTGCTGATCGCGGTGATGCCGGTGCTGGCCGGTGCGGTGACCATGCTGCTGACCGACAAGTTCTTCGGCACCAGCTTCTTCAATGCCGCCGGTGGCGGTGACCCGGTGATGTTCCAGCACATCTTCTGGTTCTTCGGGCACCCCGAGGTCTACATCATGATCCTGCCCGCCTTCGGCGTGGTCAGCGAGATCATTCCGACCTTCAGCCGCAAGCCGCTGTTCGGCTACCAGGCGATGGTGTACGCCACCGCCGCGATCGCCTTCCTGTCGTTCATCGTCTGGGCCCACCACATGTTCACCGTGGGCATGCCGCTGGGTGGCGAGATCTATTTCATGTTCGCCACGATGCTGATCTCGATCCCGACCGGCGTGAAGGTGTTCAACTGGGTCAGCACCATGTGGCGCGGCTCGCTCACCTTCGAAGCACCGATGCTGTGGTCGGTGGCCTTCGTCATCCTGTTCACCATCGGTGGTTTCTCCGGCCTGATGCTGGCGATCGTGGCAGCCGACTTCCAGTACCACGACACCTACTTCGTGGTCGCCCACTTCCACTACGTGCTGGTGACCGGTGCGGTGTTCGCGCTGATTGCCGCGGTGTACTACTGGTGGCCGAAGTGGACCGGGCGCATGTACAGCGAGAAGTGGGCCAAGGTGCACTTCTGGTGGTCGATCGTGTTCGTCAACCTGCTGTTCTTCCCGCAGCACTTCCTCGGCCTGGCCGGCATGCCGCGGCGCATTCCCGACTACAGCGTGGCGTTTGCCGACTGGAACCTGATCAGCTCGATCGGTGCGTTCGGCATGTTCGCCACGCCCTTCATGATGGCCGCGATCCTGCTGTCCTCGCTGCGCAATGGCGAGAAGGCCGAGGCCCGTTCGTGGGAAGGCGCGCGCGGCCTGGAGTGGACGCTGCCGTCGCCGGCACCGGCGCACACCTTCACCACGCCGCCGACCATCCGCCCTGGCGACCTGGCGCATGACGACATCACGCATTGAGGTGGGGCATGCATAACGAGAGCCCGCTTCCGATCGGTAGAGTCGAGCCATGCTCGACTGAAGAGAAGCAGCCGAGCATGGCTCGGCTCTACAACAACGGCGAGCAGCCGACCGGTAGAGTCGACCGTTGGTCGACTCACGAAGAGCAGCCGACCAACGGTCGGCTCTACCAGCAGCAGCGCCAGCGCGCGAAGCGGACCGCGATGTGGGTCGGCGCCGTCGCCGTGCTGGTCTACGTCGGCTTCATCCTCAGCGGGGTGATCGGCCGATGAGCGAGACGCCGGCCACCGCTCCGTCACGCAGTGCCGGGCTGCCGCGCCTGATCGGCGTCGCGGTGGCGGTGTTCCTGCTGACGTTCTCGCTGGTGCCGCTGTACCGCATCGCGTGCGAAAAGGTGTTCGGCGTGCGCCTGGAGCGCGGTCCTGGCAGCGAGGCCAGCACCGGCGCCGCCACCGGCAAGCGCACCGTGCGCGTGGAGTTCGATGGCGGGGTGAATTCGCGGTTGCCGTGGTCGTTCCATCCCGAGCAGCTGACCATGGACGTGGTGCCCGGCGAGCTCAACGAAGCGCTGTATTTCGCGCGCAACGACAGCGCCAATGCCGTGGTCGGCAGTGCCGTGCCTTCGGTGGCACCGGCGCGCGCGTCGGGCTTCTTCAGCAAGACCGAATGCTTCTGTTTCACCGCGCAGACGCTGCAGGCCGGCGAGAAGCGCGACATGCCGGTGCGCTTCATCGTCGATCCGGACCTGCCGCCGGAAATCAAGACGATCACCTTGTCCTACACCTTCTACCGCAACGACGCGCTGTCCGACCGGCTGGCACCTGCCGGCACCTCGGAAGGCGCGCACGCCGCTCCCTGACCCGGATACCGACATGGCCCAGACACCGACCGACGCCAACGTGTACTTCGTCCCGGCCCAGAGCAAATGGCCGTTCGTGGGGTCCATCGCGATGATGGTGACCATGGTCGGCGTGGCCAGCTGGCTCAACGATGCCAGCTGGGGGCGCTGGACCTTCTACATCGGCGTCGCGATGCTGGTGCTGACCCTGTTCTGGTGGTTCAGCGACGTGGTGCGCGAATCGCAGGCCGGCCACTACAACCGCCAGGTCGACGGCTCGTTCCGGATGGGCATGGTCTGGTTCATCTTCTCCGAAGTGATGTTCTTCGGTGCCTTCTTCGGCGCGCTGTTCTACACCCGCAACCTGGGCCTGTCCTGGCTCAGCGGCGAAGGCCGCGGGGTGATGACCAACGAACTGCTGTGGCAGGGCTACTCGGCGGGCTGGCCGACCAACGGACCGGCGGCGATCGGTGGTGCCTTCCAGACCATTCCGGCCTGGGGCCTGCCGCTGATCAACACGCTGATCCTGCTGACCTCCGGCGTGACCCTGACCATCGCCCACCACGCGCTGAAGGCCGGCAACCGCCGCCAGCTGCTGGTGTGGCTGGGCGCCACCGTGCTGCTCGGCCTCGGCTTCCTGACGCTGCAGGCGGAGGAGTACATCCACGCCTACAAGGAACTCAACCTGACCCTGGGTTCGGGCATCTACGGTTCGACGTTCTTCATGCTGACCGGCTTCCACGGCGCGCATGTGCTGCTGGGCACGATCATGCTGATCGTGATGTGGCTGCGTTCGGCCAAGGGACACTTCACCCGCGACAACCACTTCGCGTTCGAAGCCGCCGCGTGGTACTGGCACTTCGTCGACGTGGTGTGGCTGATGCTCTTCATGTTCGTCTACGTGCTTTGACCGGCGCCGGCGCCGGTGGCCTCAGCCACCGATGCCGTGCGGTTTGATCCAGCCCATGTAGATGCACACGATCACCAGTACGATCAGTGCGACTGACACGCCGATACGCCGGGTCAGTGCGTTGACCGTGCGCTTGGTCTGGCCGCGGTCGACCAGCAGGTAATACAGGCCGGCGCCCAGATTCCAGACGATGACGATCAGAAACGCGATTACCAGCAGGGTCTTCAGCGAATCACTCATGCGCGGCTCGAGGGCAGGGTGGATGCGCCTATCTGACCGCGTTTGCGCGGACTTGTCATGATGCGCCAGCACACACGCGTGGTCGGCTGGCTGATGGCGGTGCTGGCGATGGCCGCGTTCACTGCGTTGGGGTTCTGGCAGCTGCAGCGCATGCACGCCAAACAGGCGCTGCTCGATGCGCAGGGACCGGCGGTGGCGCAGTCGCTGCCGCTGGCGCAGGCGCTGGCCGCACCCGGGGCGTTGCACGGCGTGGCCGACCATGGCCGCTTCCTGCCCGGGGTGGTACTGCTGGACAACCAGACCCGGCAGGGCCGTGCCGGGGTGAAGATCTATCGACCCTTCCGCAGTGACGGCGGCAGCGTGCTGCTGGTCGACCTGGGCTGGCGCGCGCTGCCGCCGGATCGCACCTTGCCGCAGGTGCCCGCGCCGCCGTCGCCGGTGGCGGTGCGCGGGTTGCTGGCACCGCCGCCAGCGGCCGGCCTGGCGCTGGGGCCGGCGTTCTCCAGCACCGGCGAGCCCGGACGCTGGCTGGCCAGCCGCCTGCCTGCCGACGGCCTGGCCCGCGCGCTGGGGCTGGCCGCGCTGCCCGACCGGGTGCTGCGCCTGGACCCGGCCCTGCCGTTCGGCGATGCGCGTGACCTCGACCTGCTGCCGAACACGCTGCCGCCGCAGCGTCACCTGGGCTACGCGGTGCAGTGGTTCGGCCTGGCGCTGACCGTGCTGGTGGTCGCGCTGGTGCTGGAACGGCGCCGGAGGCGCTCCGTTGCCCGGTAGTTCCGGCCGCGGGCCGGCCCTCCCCCGGGTTTATGGATGCCGGCCAGCGGCCCGCCCCCCCCGCCACCCACCCCCCACCAAGAGAAAAATCCCCCCAAGAACACAGCTACCACCCCCCACGCGCGCCGTTCCGGCCCCCCGCCCCC
>NZ_JBRRCR010000079.1:0-19886 GCF_056759115.1 Stenotrophomonas sp. STEN087
GGTGGGGGGGGGCGCTGGGTGGGGGCCTATCCCCCCCTCTTGGTGTTGGTTGGGGGGTGGACCACCCCCACCCCCCCCGCCCCGCCCAACCAGCAGAAAACCAGAGTCGCTTTTGCTTTGGCTTTGGCCGTTGCCTTGAGCAGGTGCAGGGCTGCAAGCCCTGCCAAACACACCCCTTATTTGACCAGCACGTCGATCACGCCGTCACCGACGCGTGCCTGCAGCGCATCGCCGGCCTGTACCTGGCCAACCTCACGCACCAGCGTGCCGTCGTCACTGCGGGTCAGGATGCTGTAACCACGTGCCACCGTCGCCAGCGGGCTTACCGCTTCCAGCGAGCGCGCCAGCCCGCGCAGGCGCAGGGCATCACGTTGCAGCAGGCGCTGCAGTGCCACCTGCGGGCGACCGCGCAGGGCCGTCAGGCGCCGCTGCATTTCGTCCAGCTGGCGCTGCGGGTGGTGACCGCGCAGCACCGCTGCTGCATGGCGCAGGCGCGCCGCACGGCGCTCCTGCTGCTGGTTGAAGGCCGCATGCAGGCGCCGGCCGAGGTCGAGCTGGCGCCGGCGCAGCAGGTCCAGGCGCGCCTGCGGGCTCTGCGCGTTCAGGCGCAGCAGGGCGCGGTCGGCGCGCTGCATCGCCTGCTGCATCGTGTGCCGCTGCAGCTGCACCATGCGCGCGGCCGTGCGGCGCAGGCGCAGGGTCAGTTCACGCTGGTCGGGCACCAGCAGTTCGGCTGCCACCGACGGTGTCGGTGCACGCAGGTCGGCGGCGAAGTCGCTCAGGCTGAAGTCGGTTTCGTGGCCCACCGCCGAGACCACCGGCGTGCCGCTGGCGGCGATTGCCCGGGCCAGTGCCTCGTCATTGAAGGCCCACAGGTCTTCCAGCGAACCACCACCGCGGGTCAGCAGGATCACGTCGTAGCGGCCACTGGCATCGGCGGCCTGCAGCAGGCGGGTGATCTGCGCGGCGGCGGTGCTGCCCTGGACCAGGGTCGGCAGCAGGTCTACTTCCAGCAGCGGAAAACGGCGGGCCAGCACGCTCAGCACGTCGCGCACGGCGGCGCCGGTGGGCGAGGTGATCACCGCCAGGCGCTGCACGTGCGCCGGCATCGGCCGCTTGCGCGCGGGGTCGAACAGGCCCTCGGCTTCCAGGCGTGCCTTCAGCTCCTCGAAGGCGCGGCGCAGTGCGCCTTCGCCGGCTTCTTCCATGTGGTCCAGCACCATCTGGTACTCGCCACGCGCGTCGTACAGCGTCACCTTGCCGCGCACCAGCACGCGCATGCCTTCGCGCGGCACGAACTTCAGGTACTGCGCCTTCATCCGGAACATCGCCGCACGCAGCTGTGCGCGCGCGTCCTTCAGGGTGAAATACAGGTGCCCGGACGCGGGGCGGGCGACGCTGCCCAGCTCGGCTTCGACCCAGATCGCCGGGAAGCTGCCTTCCAGCAGGTCGCGGGCCAGGGTGTTGAGCTGGCTGGGGGTGAGGACGTCGTTGTTGCGTGGCTGCATGGGTACGGCGGTGACGGGCGGAGCAGGGCGCTCAGGATCGCACGTCAGCGCGCGCCGTGCTGGGCCAGCGCCCACTGCACGTGCTCGCGCACCACGGGTGAGGGATCGTCGACGCGGGTCTGCAGGGCGGCCAGTGCGTCGGTCGAGGCCGGTGCGTTGCCCAGCGCCACGGCGATGTTGCGCAGCCAGCGCTCGTGGCCGCTGCGGCGGATCGGGCTGCCTTCGGTGCGGCGCAGGAATTCGGCTTCATCCCAGGCGAACAGCTGGTCCAGGCGCGCGGTGTCGAGATTGTTGCGCGCGCGGAAATCGGCTTCGTCGGTGCGCTTGGCGAACTTGTTCCAGGGGCAGACCAGCTGGCAGTCGTCGCAGCCGTAGATGCGGTTGCCGATCAGTGGCCGCATGTCTTCGGGAATGGTGCCGTCGTGTTCGATGGTCAGGTAGGAAATGCAGCGCCGCGCGTCCAGCCGCTGCGGGGCGATGATGGCCTGGGTGGGGCAGACATCGATGCAGCGCGTGCAGGTGCCGCAGTGCGCGGTGGCCGGCGCGTCGATCGGCAGCGGGATGTCGATGTAGATCTCGCCTATGAAGAACCACGAGCCGCCGTGACGGTCGATCAGGCAGGTGTGCTTGCCGATCCAGCCGAGCCCGGCGTTGCGCGCCAGCGCACGTTCCAGCACCGGCGCCGAATCGACGAACACGCGGTAGCCGAGCGGCGCCACTTCATCGTTGATCTGCGTGGCCAGCTTCTGCAGCCGGTTGCGCATCAGCTTGTGGTAATCGCGGCCCAGCGCGTAGCGGGCGACATAGGCGCGGCCGGGATCGGCCAGGGTCGCCCAGGCTTCGGTGTCGTCCTTGTGGCTGTAATCCATGCCCACCGAAATCACCCGCACGGTGCCCGGCAGCAGTTCTGCCGGGCGCGCGCGCAGGGTGCCGTGGCGGGCCATCCAGTCCATCGTCCCGTACAGGCCCTTGCCCAGCCAGTCGGCCAGGTGCGCCTCATCTTCGCCCAGCTCGATGCCGGCGATGCCGCAGCGCTGGAAGCCGTGCGCACGGGCGAGTTCGCGGATGCGCTGCACGGCCAGGGCCGGATCGAGGGGGGCAGGGGCGGGGAACATGCGCACCAGTATAAAATCTCCGCATGGCCAACCTTGCCGATCTGTTTGATTCCGCTGCTGCGCGTGCGCTGGATGCCCAGGCCTCGGCGCTGGCGGGCGATGGTGGCTGGGAGCTGATGGCCCAGGCCGGGCTGGCTGCCTGGCAGCGCCTGCTGCGGCACTGGCCACAGGCGCTGAACGTGGGCGTGGTGGTGGGCAGCGGCAACAACGGCGGCGACGGACTGGTGCTGGCGCGGCATGCGCTGCTGGCCGGGCGCCGGGTAACGGCGCTGACCCTGCCGGGCAAACCGCCAGCCACCGCGTTGGCGCAACGGGCAACCTCGGATTTCAGGTCCGTCGGGGGAACCCTGGCGGAATTCGACGGCACGCTGCCCGCGGCCGATATCTGGGTGGATGGTCTGTTCGGGCTGGGTTTCGACCGGGCGCCGGACGGTGCAGCACAGGCTGTGATCGAAGCACTGAACGCACAGGACGCACCGGTATTTGCACTGGATGTGCCCAGCGGCGTCGACGCCGACCGTGGCACGGTGCCAGGCGTCGCAGTGCGCGCAGCGCTGACCCTGCAGTTCATCGTGCCGCACCGCGGCCTGTACACCGGCGACGCGCTGGAGCACGCAGGCGAACCCGCGCTGGCCGCGCTGCAGCTGCCCAAGGCGGCGTGGCAGGACGTTTCGGCGGCAGCCGAGCACTGGTCGGGTGCGCGCTTGCCGGCATTGCTGAAGCCGCGCCGCGCCAATACCCACAAGGGCGAATCCGGCCATGTGCTGTGCGTGGGCGGCAACCACGGCAGCGGTGGCGCCATTGCCCTGGCTGCCGAGGCTGGCCTGCGCGCCGGTGCCGGACTGCTCAGCATCGGCACCCGCGGCGACCATGTCGGTCCGCTGCTGGCGCGCCTGCCCGAGGCCATGGTGCATGCGCTGGAAGATGGCGACGCGCTGCCCGGCCTGCTTGAAAAGGTCAGGGTCGTGGCAATCGGCCCCGGCCTGGGCCGGGACGACTGGGCGCGTGCCCTGTTTGCGCGCGTGCTGGCCTGTGGCAAGCCGCTGGTGCTCGATGCCGATGCGCTGAACCTGCTGGCCCGCGACCCACGCGCGCTGCCCGATGCCATCCTGACCCCGCACCCGGGTGAGGCCGCGCGCCTGCTGGAATGCACCACGGCCGACATCCAGGCCGATCGCTACCGCTGCGCCCAGGCGCTGGCCGAGCGCTACCACGCCGTGGTGGTGCTGAAGGGCGCTGGCAGCATCGTCGCCGCTCCCGGCTGCACCCCGCGCCTGATCGCCGCCGGCAACCCCGGCATGGCCGTCGGTGGCATGGGTGATCTGCTGACCGGCATCATCGCCAGCCTGCGCGCGCAGGGCCTGGATGCCTTCGATGCCGCCGCGTGTGGCGCGCTGCTGCATGCGCTGGCTGGCGATGTCGCTGCCCTCGATGGCGCGCGTGGCCTGCTTCCCACTGATCTGCTGGTGCCCCTGCGGCGGCTGGCCAACCCGGAACCCCTGCAATGACTGAATTCTTCCTGGCCGACAGCGAAGCCACTGAACTGCTGGGCCAGTGGCTGGCCGCCACCCGGCCCCCGCAGGCGCTGGTCGAACTGCGGGGTGACCTCGGCGCCGGCAAATCCACCACCGCGCGTGCACTGCTGCGCGCGCTCGGCGTGCAGGGTGCAATCCGCAGCCCTACCTACACCCTGGTCGAGCGCTATCCGCTGTCCAGTGGCGGCGAAGCGTGGCACCTGGACCTGTACCGCATCGGCCAGGCCGGCGAGCTGGATTTCCTGGGTCTGGACGAGGGCAGTGCGGTGCTGTGGCTGGTCGAGTGGCCCGAGCGCGGCGCAGGCGCGCTGCCGCCCACCGATCTGGTGGTGGCGCTGGAAATCGAAGGGCAGGGGCGGCGCGTCCGTCTCACTGGGGCGAGCGACGTGGGCCGTGAATGGCTGGATCGACTTCCCGATGCGGGCGACTTGCAGGCCATTTCTGTCGGCTGACGAGAACAAACACCGGCAGGTTACGGATTATTAAGGAAAAAGGTGTTGCATTCCGTTCAGCGCGGTGATTGAATCCTGACCATGCGCCTGGGGAACCGTCTCATCGCCATCTGTGCCGCCGTCGGACTAGGTCTGACGAGCGTCTGCGCGTGGGCCGGTGAGGTCCGCCAGGTCCAGCTGAACACCGGCGCGACCGGTACCCGCGCCGAGATCTCCCTGGTGGGCAGCGGCGGCTACAAGACCCTGTCGCTGTCCTCGCCGAACCGCCTGGTGATCGATTTCCCCGATTCCAGCGCCGTGCACAACCTGAAGATGCCGGCCGCGCAGGGCGTGGTCACCGCCGTCCGCACCGGGCAGCCGGTGCCGGGCACGTTCCGTGTCGTTTTCGACCTTGCTGCGTCGGTGTCGCCGTTCCGCCCGCAGATGCAGCGTGAGGGCAATGAATCCAAGCTGGTGATCGAGTGGCCGGGCGATGGCCCGGCAACGGCCGCCCGCCCGGCCGCGCCTGCGGCCACCGCAGCGGTCACCCCGTCCGCCGCCGATGCGGCCGCTGCGCAGAACGCGCAGTCGCGGGGTGATGCCGCGCGCGCCACCGCGCTGCTGACCGCCCAGGTGCAGCAGCAGGCCAGCGCCAGTGCCGCCGCTCCGGTTGCGCCGGCGCCGGCGCCGACCACCACCCCCGCCCAGGTGGCCGCTGCCGGCATCAGTGCCAGCAGCACGCCGCCGCCGTCCTCGCCGGCCGCGATCCTCGCCGGCCAGCCGACCCGTGCTGTGGTGGCCGCCGCACCGGCGCCTGCACCCGCGCCTGCCGCGGCACCCGCCGAAGCGCCGCGACCGGCCATGCCCAGCGATGCCTCGCGCATCCGCATGCAGCCGGGCATGCGCCACCTGGTGGTGGCCATCGATCCGGGCCATGGCGGCCAGGATCCGGGCGCCATCGGCCCGACCGGCAAGCGTGAAAAGGACGTCACCCTGGCCGTGGCGCGCGAACTGGCCCGCCAGGTCAACGCGACACCGGGCCTGAAGGCCTACCTGACCCGCGACAGCGACGTGTTCATCCCGCTGCCGATGCGTGCGCAGAAGGCGCGCGCGAACAAGGCCGACATCTTCATCTCGATCCACGCCGACGCGGCTGAGAACCGTTCGGCCACCGGTTCGTCGGTGTACGTGCTGTCCACCAAGGGCGCCTCCTCGCAGCGCGCGCGCTGGCTGGCCGACAAGGAAAACGCGGCCGACCTGGTCGGTGGCGTGCGCCTGCAGCAGACCGAGGGCACCCTGGCCAACGTGCTGCTGGACCTGGCCCAGAGCGGTTACATGAAGGCGTCCGAAGACGCGGCCGGCCACGTGCTGGGCGGCCTGAAGCGGATCGGCAACAACCACAAGCCGAACCTCGAGCGCGCCAACTTCGCGGTGCTGCGAACCTCGGACATGCCGGCGATGCTGGTGGAAACCGCCTTCATCTCCAACCCGGACGAAGAACGCCGCCTGACCGACCCGGCCTACCAGCGCAAGGTCGCCGGTGCGGTGCTCGATGGCGTGCATACCTTCTTCAGCCGGCAGCCGCCGCCGGGCACGCTGTACGCAGCCCGCGCCCAGGCCGAGATCGACGCCGCCGCCACCATGGCCGGCGGCAGCAAGTAACCCGCCGAAGGCGGGTTACTGCTTTCTGTAGCGTCGAGCCGCGCTCGACTGGGCGTTACCGGCACCCCGCCAGTCGAGCATGGCTCGACTCTACAACCGGCGGACGTGTGCCTCCGTTATCATCCCTGCATGACGTCTGCTCCCCATCCGCGCCCGATCCGGCCGTTGCCGGAAATCCTGATCAACCAGATCGCCGCGGGCGAAGTGGTCGAACGTCCTGCGTCGGTGGTCAAGGAACTGGTCGAGAACGCCATCGATGCCGGCGCCAGCCGCGTCGACATCGACCTGGAAGAGGGCGGTGTGCGGCTCATCCGCATCCGCGACAACGGCAGTGGCATCGCGCCCGAGCAGCTGCCGCTGGCGGTCTCGCGGCATGCCACCAGCAAGATCGCCGATCTCGACGACCTCGAATCGGTGGCGACCCTCGGTTTCCGCGGCGAAGCGCTGCCGTCCATCGCCTCGGTCAGCCGCTTCACCCTGGCCTCGCGCCGCGCGCATGACGAGCACGGTTCGGCGCTGCAGATCGAAGGCGGCAAGATCGGCGAAGTGACCCCGCGCGCGCATGCGCCGGGCACCACCGTGGAAGTACGCGAGCTGTTCTACAACGTACCGGCGCGCCGCAAGTTCCTGCGCGCCGAGCGCACGGAAATGGGCCACATCGAAGAATGGCTGCGCTCGTTGGCGCTGGCCCGCCCGGATGTCGAACTGCGCGTGTCGCACAACGGCAAGGCCTCGCGCCGCTACAAGCCCGGTGACCTGTATTCCGATGTGCGCCTGGCCGAGACCCTCGGCGAGGACTTCGCCAACCAGGCCGTGCGCGTGGACCACACCGGTGCCGGCCTGCGCCTGCATGGCTGGATCGCGCAGCCGCATTATTCACGGGCCAGCGCCGACCAGCAGTACCTGTACGTCAACGGCCGTTCGGTGCGCGACCGCAGTGTCGCCCATGCGGTGAAGATGGCCTACGGCGATGTGCTGTACCACGGTCGCCAGCCGGCCTACGTGCTGTTCCTGGAACTGGACCCGACCCGGGTCGATGTCAACGTGCACCCGGCCAAGCATGAAGTGCGCTTCCGCGATTCGCGCCTGGTCCACGACTTCGTCTACCGCACGTTGAAGGACGCGCTGGCCGATACCCGCGCCGGTGTGACCGCGCAGGAGATCGGTGCCGGTGCGGTCCATCCTGCGGACATGGGCGGCGCACCGATGCCGTCCAGCGCCGGTGCGTCGGGCTTCGGCCTGGTGCGCGGTGCCGCGCCCGGTTCGGGCGGTGGCGGTGGTGGCTTCTCCGGCTGGCGCCCGCAGCAGCCGCTGGGCCTGCAGGTGGCCGATGCGCCCGCGGCCTATGCCGCGCTGTACGCCGCACCCGGTGCAGGCGAACGCAGCAGTGCGCTGCCGCCGATGCCAAGCGAGAACGGCCTGCCGGTGACCAGTGCCGATGCCGGCGTGCCGCCGCTGGGCTACGCCATTGCCCAGTTGCACGGCATCTACATCCTGGCCGAGAACGCCGAAGGCCTGATCGTGGTGGACATGCATGCCGCCCACGAGCGCATCGGCTACGAACGCCTGAAGAACGCCCACGATGGCATCGGCCTGCAGTCGCAGCCGTTGCTGGTGCCGATCATCCTGGCGGTGGGCGAGCGCGAGGCCGACACCGCCGAGACGGAAGCGGAAACGCTGGCCGCGCTCGGTTTCGAAGTCACCCGTGCCAGCCCGGGCGCGCTGCATGTGCGCAGCATTCCCGCGCTGCTGGCCAACGCCGAGCCGGAAGGCCTGCTGCGCGACGTGCTGACCGACCTGCGCGAGCATGGCCAGAGCCGGCGCATCGCCAGTGCGCGCGACGAACTGCTGTCGACCATGGCCTGCCACGGCGCGGTGCGCGCCAACCGGCGCCTGACCGTGCCGGAAATGAACGCGCTGCTGCGCGACATGGAAATCACCGAGCGCTCCGGCCAGTGCAACCACGGCCGGCCGACCTGGGCACGTTTTTCGCTGGCGGAAATCGACCGCTGGTTCCTGCGCGGCCGTTGAGGCCCGCAACGTTGAGGGGAGCATCCATGCGTCATCGGGGAGTGGGCGGCCTGCTGGTCGCCGTGTTGCTGGCCGCCTGCAGCCCGGCACCGGCGCCGGTGCCTGTGGTGAAGGAGGATCCGGCATTCGCGGCGGGGCAGCAGCAGTGGCGCGTGCAGCGCTATGAAGACCTGACCCGGCCCGATGGCTGGACCGCGCTGGTCGGCCTGCACTGGCTGCAGTACAAGTCGCACTACATCGGTAGCGGCGCCAGCAGTGGCATCCGCCTGGCGGTGGGCCCGGACAAGCTGGGCCTGCTGCGGCGCGAGGGCGACCAGTGGTGGTTCAGCCCCGAAGCCGGGGTGGACGTCAGTCTGGACGGGCAGCCGGTGCGTGGCCGCGTGCGCATGAACACCGACAAGGATCCGGCGCCCACCGTGCTCAGCTTCGATGGCGGCAAGGGCCAGCTGAGCATCATTCGTCGCGGCCCGCGCGATGCGCTGCGGGTCAAGCATGCCGACGCGGATGCGCGCCGCGATTTCGCCGGCATCCAGTACTGGCCCGGCGGTCCCGACTGGCAGGTGCAGGCGCATTTCATCGCCCATCCTGCCGGCAAGAGCCTGCCGATCGTGGACATCACCGGCCTGACCACCGAAATGCCGAATGCCGGCGCGGTGGAGTTCGAGCGCGACGGCCGCAGCTGGCGCATGGAAGCGATCGGCGCGCCCGGCGAGCCCCTGTTCCTGGTCTTCGCCGACCGCACCAGTGGCCACGGCAGCTATCCGGCCGGGCGCTACCTGGACATCGATGCACCGGCCGCCGATGGCAGCGTGCGCATCGATTTCAACCACGCCTACAACCCACCCTGTGCCTTCACCCCGTATGCGACCTGCCCGCTGGCGCCCCCGGAAAACCGGTTGGACCTGCGCGTGGACGCCGGCGAGAAGGCGTACCACCTGCCTGAAGGAGAAGGCTGATCATGTCGATCAGATCACTGATGCGCGGCGCCGTGCTGCTGCTGGCCTGCGCGGTCGCCCCCCTGGCCGCTGCGCGTGGCGCGCCGGCCGAAGCGCCTGCGGCCAAGCCGCCGGTGCCGCTGCTGTGGAAGGTGACCGGCCCAGGCGATGCGCGTGTCTACCTGCTGGGTTCGTTCCACCTGCTGAAGCCCACCGATTACCCGTTGTCGGCCGATGTCGAGCAGGCCTTCACCGCGTCCAAGCGGGTGCTGTTCGAAGTGTCGCCGGAGGAAATGGAATCGACCCAGGCCGCCACCCAGATGGTGCAGACCGCGATCCGCCGCGATGGCAGTGAACTGAAGCGCGACCTGGATGACGCCACCTGGCAGAAGCTGCAGGCCTACGCCACGCAGAACAAGCTGCCGCTGGCGCAGCTGCAGGGCATGAAGAGCTGGTTCGTCGCGCTCAACATCACCATCGGCCAGATGCAGAAGATGGGCCTGGATGCGAACCTCGGCCTGGACCGTCATTTCATGGCCGAGGCGAAGAAGGCGGGCAAGCAGACCGGCGGGCTGGAGGACATGCAGAGCCAGATCAACCTGCTGGACGGCATGAGCCTGCAGGAGCAGCGGCAGATGATGGCCGAGGCGCTGGACCAGGCCGACAAGGGCGATGAGCAGTCGCTGATGCTGCACGAGGCCTGGCGCCGCGGCGATGACCGCGTGCTGTGGAACAAGATGGCCGTGGAGATGCGCCAGCAGTATCCGCAGCTCTACCAGCGCATCAACACCGCGCGCAACGATGCGTGGGTGCCCAAGCTGCTGCCGTACCTGCAGGACGGGCAGGGCGGCACCCTGGTGGTGGTCGGTGGCCTGCACCTGCTGGGCAGCGATGGCGTGGTGGAGAAGCTGAAGGCCAAGGGCTACAAGGTCGAACGCGTCTGCACGGGCTGCAAGCTGAAGCGCTGACGTTACCCGGTCGAATCCAGCGGGTTCGCCCTGCAAAACAAAACGGCGCGCCAGAGGGCGCGCCGTTTTCGTGTCAGGCGGGGCAGTCGCCTCAGCGCCGGGTCTTGCCACCGGTGCCGGTGCTGGTGCCCGGCTCGCTCGGCTTGTTGCCGGTGCCGGTGCCCGTACCGCCGGGGCGCGGGCCGCCGAAGCCGGTGCCCATGTTGCGCTGGAATTCCTGCCACAGCTCCAGGTTGCGCTCGGTCAGCTGGTTCATCATCGCCCACGGGGTCTGGCCCAGCAGGTTGCCCATCTGCTGGCGGAACTGCTGCTGCTGGTCGAGGAAGACCTGCATGCTGCGCTCCAGGTAGTTGCCCATGAAGCCCTGCAGCGAATCGCCGTAGAAGCGGATCAGCTGGCTCAGCAGCTGGGTGGACAGCATCGGTTCGCCGTCCTGTTCCTGGTCGGCGATGATCTGCAGCAGGACCGAACGGGTCAGGTCGTCGCCGCTCTTGGCGTCGCGGACCTCGAAGTCTTCACCATCCAGGATCAGCTGGCGCACATCCTCTATGGTGATGTAGCTGGAAATTTCGGTGTCGTAGAGACGGCGGTTCGGATACTTCTTGATGATGCGGGTCGCAGCCATGAAGCGGTCACTCGTCACTGTAGATGTGCAGCATGGCGCAGTGCACAAGCCTTGGCAACCGCTGCAGCCCCCGCCGGGCTTGGGTTTCACGGCCGATCATGTTGCGCAGCAAGGGTTTGCGTGCTGCGCAGCATGACCAACGGCAGGGGGCCTCTGCGGGCCCGCTGCCGCTGCCTGCGGCCTTACCAGCCCATGTGGTGGCCGCCGTTGATGTCCAGGTTGCTGCCGGTGATCCAGGCGGCCTCGTCGGCGACCAGGAAGGACACGCCGTAGGCGATCTCCTCCGGCTTGCCCAAGCGCCCGGTGGGGATGTCGGCGATGATCTTGGCGCGCACTTCCTCCGGCACCGCCATCACCATGTCGGTGGCGACGTAGCCCGGCGAAATGGTGTTGACCGTGATGCCGAAGCCGGCGTTCTCGCGGGCCAGCGAAATGGTGAAGCCGTGCATGCCGGCCTTGGCGGCGGCGTAGTTGGCCTGGCCATACTGGCCCTTCAGGCCGTTGATCGAGCTGATCTGGATGACCCGGCCCCAGCCGCGGCGGCGCATGCCTTCGATGACCGGGCGGGTGACGTTGAACACCGAATTGAGGTTGGTGTTGATCACGTCGTGCCACTGGTCCGCACGCATGCGGTGGAAGGTGGTATCGCGGGTGATGCCAGCGTTGTTGACCAGGATCTCGACCGGGCCCAGCTCGGCTTCCACCGCGCGGATCAGCGCTTCGGCGCTTTCCGGGTCGGACACATCGCCGGGGAAGATCGACACGTGGTAGCCGCGTTCGGTCATGGCCTGCTGCCAGGCGCGGGCCTTGGCCTCGTCGCGGTAATTGGTGGCGACCCGGTGGCCCTGGTCGGCCAGGCGTTGGCAGATGGCGGTACCGATGCCGCCGGTTCCGCCGGTGACCAGTGCGACGCGAGAAGTCATGGAATGCTGTCCGGGTTTCAGGTGGGGGAAAGGGGATTCTGCAACATCGGCACGGAAAGTGCGCCGGCTGGCGGCAGGCCCGCTCCGATCAGGATGTCGGATCGTGGCAGGCGCGCCGGGTCGAAGGCCTGGCGAGCGGCGGCCAGCAATGCGGGCAACGCGTCGATGCCATCCAGCGCGGTGGGTGCCTGGCCCAGCAGCTGCCACAGCTGGCGCAGCACCGGCACCGGCCGGCTGCTGTCCACCGGCAGGGCGGCGAGGGACTTGGACAGCTTGTGGCCCGGCGCATCCAGCAGCAATGGCAGGTGCCAGTAGCGCGGAACCGGCAGCCCCAGCGCCTGCTGCAGCAGGATCTGCCGCGCGGTGGAATCGAGCAGGTCGGCGCCGCGGACCACTTCGGTCACGCCCTGCGCGGCATCGTCCACCACCACGGCCAGCTGGTAGGCCCAGCAGCCATCGGCGCGGCGCAGCACGAAATCACCGACCTCGGCATGCACGTCCTGGGTCTGCAGGCCGCGCAGGCCGTCCTCGAACTGCACCACGCTGCCCGCGGGAACGCGGAAGCGGACGGCAGGGTCCGGTCGCGGCTGTCGCGCCACGCAGCGATGGTGGATGCCTCCGCTGGCGGCCACTTCGCTGCGGCTGCAGTGGCAGACGAAGGCCCGGTCGCTGGCCAGCAGCACGTTCAGCGCGGCCTGGTAGGCCTCGCCGCGCGCGCTCTGCCAGAGCACCTCGCCGTCGTGGTCCAGGCCGAATGCGGCGAGCGCCTGCAATTGTGACTGCGCCGCGCCGGCGACCGTGCGCGGTGGGTCGACATCCTCGATGCGCAGCCGCCACAGGCCACCGTGATGGCGCGCAAGCAGCCAGCTGCCGAAGGCGGCGAGCAGGGAACCGGCGTGCAGCAGGCCGGTGGGCGAGGGCGCGAAGCGGCCGCAGGGAATGGGCGAAGTCATGCTGGCTGAATCGTCGGTCAGGTTGGCGCTTGAATTCAAGCTGACTGCACCGCAAATTGGCAGATATCGACCCCTTCCGAGCCGGAATTTCCCATGTTTACCCGCATTGCCCTCTTCCTGGCCACCAACCTTGCGGTGCTGATCCTTGCCGGCATCGTGATGTCCATCCTGGGCGTGGACTCCCGTTCGATGAGCGGCCTGCTGGTCATGGCTGGCATCTTCGGCTTTGGTGGTTCCTTCATCTCGCTGCTGCTGTCCAAGTGGATGGCCAAGCGTTCCACCGGTGCGGTGGTCATCACCGAACCGCGCAACCCGACCGAGCGCTGGCTGCTGGCCACCGTCGAGCGCCAGGCCAAGGCGGCCGGCATCGGCATGCCGGAAGTGGCCGTGTATGACGGCCCGGAGATCAACGCCTTCGCCACCGGTGCCAACCGCAACAACGCGCTGGTGGCGGTGTCCACCGGCCTGCTGCACAACATGAGCGAGGACGAGGCCGAAGCAGTGCTGGGCCACGAGATCGCCCACGTCGCCAACGGTGACATGATCACCATGGCGCTGCTGCAGGGCGTGCTGAACACCTTCGTGATCGTGCTGGCCCGCGTGGTCGGCGGCATCATCGACAGCGCGCTGTCGGGCAACCGCGAAGGCGGCGGCCGCGGCTTCGCCTACTTCATCATCGTGTTCGTGCTGGAGATGGTGTTCGGCCTGTTCGCGACGATGATCTCGATGTGGTTCTCGCGCCATCGCGAGTTCCGTGCCGACGCCGGTGGTGCCTCGCTGGCCGGTCGTCAGAAGATGATCGCCGCGCTGGAGCGCCTGCAGCTCAACCACGGCCAGAGCACGCTGCCGACCCAGATCGCGGCCTTCGGTATTGCCGGTTCGACCGCGAAGAAGCTGTTCATGAGCCACCCGCCGCTGGAAGAGCGCATTGCCGCGCTGCGCGCTTCGACCGCCGCGTAAGAAAGGCGGGGCATGCCCCGCCATCCGGAAAAACAAAAACGGCACCCTCGCAGGTGCCGTTTCTGTTTGTGCCGCGTTACCGGGGCGCTTAGAACTTCGCGTCGAACTCGGCGGCGTAGCCGGTGTTCACCAGCACCTTCTGCAGCGACTCGGCCACCTTCAGGTTGCCGGCCACGACCTGCTGGGTGTCCGGGCCACGGTTGTCCATGCGGGCCAGGGTCGCGCCCTTGAAGTCGCAGACCTTGCCGCCAGCTTCGCGGACCAGCAGCACGCCGGCCGCGATGTCCCAGGCCTTCACGCCTGCTTCGAAGTAGGCGTCGGCGCGGCCACAGGCCACGTAGGCCAGGTCCAGCGCGGCCGAACCGCTGCGGCGGATGTCCTCGGCCTGCACCAGCAGGGCGTCGACCGCCTTCAGCTGGGCGCTGGCGCGGGCACGCTCGCGCGGGGCGAAACCGGTGTGGATCATGGTGCCGCCCAGGTCCTTGCGGTCGGCCACGCGGATGCGGCGGTCGTTGAGCACGGCACCGGCGCCACGGCTGGCGGTGAACAGTTCGTTGCGCAGCGGATCGAAGATGACCGCATCGGTCGGCTCGCCGTTTTCCACCAGGGCAATCGACACGCAGTAGTGCGGCACGCCGCGCAGGTAGTTGCTGGTGCCGTCCAGCGGGTCGATGACCCACATGTTGCGGTGGGCACCCTGCACGCCGCCTTCTTCGCCGAACACGCCGTACTCGGGGTAAGCGCGCTTGAGTTCCTTGACGATCACCTTTTCGGCGTCGGCATCGACTTCGCTGGCGTAATCCATCCGGCCCTTCTGCACTACATTGAGCGCCTCGAGCTTGTTGATGTTGCGCAACAGGACGTTGCCGGCGAGGCGGGCGGCCTTGACCATGACGGTGACGGCGGGTTTCTGCATGGCGTGGGCTCCCGGAAAGGCAGAAGAGGTAGGGCTGGCGGGGGAAAAGAGCGGGTCCGGCGCAGTGGCCGGCCGCACAGTTTACCATTGGTCTTCGTCCAGCTCGACACTACCCTGTTCATGTCCCAGTTTCCTGCCGCCACCCGCCTCCGATTCGTCCTGGTCGGTACCCAGCACCCCGGCAACATGGGGGCCGCCGCCCGCGCCCTGAAGACCATGGGCCTGGCCCGCATGGTCCTGGTCGCCCCCGAAAAGCCGCTGGACGAGGAGGCCTTCCGCCGCTCGGCCGGTGCCGAGGACGTGCTGGGTGACGCCCCGGTGGTGGCCACCCTGGCCGAAGCCGTGGCCGACTGCACCCTGGTGCTGGGCTGCACCGCGCGTGCGCGCCGGGTCCAGCTGGAGGAATACCTGCCGTCCGACGCGGCCGCCCGCGCGGTGGCCAAGGCCGGCGAGGGCGCCGAGGTGGCCCTGGTGTTCGGCCGCGAGCGCACCGGCCTGACCAACGAGGAGCTGCAGCTGTGCCACGCGGCGGTGCATATCCCGTCCGATCCGGCATTCAGCTCGCTCAACCTGGCTGCCGCCGTGCAGGTGCTGGCCTATGAGACGCGCATGCAGCTGCTGGGCGCGCAGCCGGCGGCCGAGGCCGCGCCGGCGGACGTCCGCGAGCCGGTGGCCAGCCACGAGCAGATGGAGAGCTTCTTCGCCCAGCTCGGCGACACCCTGGACGAGATCGATTTCCACAAGGGCCGTGCGCCCGAATCGGCGATGCGCAAGCTGCGCCGCCTGTTCCTGCGCGGCGAGCCGACCGAACAGGAAGTGCGCCTGCTGCGCGGCATCCTGGCCGATACCCAGCGCATGGCGCGCCTGGCCCGGGAAAACGGCACGGAAGGCTGACGACGTTCTCATTTTTTCGGGTAGTCTGTCTGGATACCCTGGGGGGATGAGCTTGTGTCGGCTTCATGTAAGGCAACGCAGTGGGGATTGCTGAGCCTGGTTCCATGGCGGACTGTCCGCGCGGCCACGGCCGTGGCGGGTGCGCTGCGGGCGTGGTATCGGATCGACAAGGTCACAGAAACAACGAAGGGCAGGGCGCTGCTGCAGCGTCCGGCAGCCGCGCGTGCGCGGTGCAGTGGATGGGAGTGGGCAGTGCAGTCGGGACACGTACGGATGGAAGCGGCATGAAGTGGCTTGGCTCGGGGATGCAGGCCCGTTTCCTGCTCGCGATGGGCGGGGCGATGCTGGTGGTGGTGGCGATCCTGGCGGTGATGCTGGGCCGCCAGGCGACGATGCAGAGCGAGGTGAAGAGCCTCAGCGGTGGCGTCATCCATGAATTGTTCGACCGCAGCGTGCGCAGCCGCGGCGAGGCGTTGGCGCGCGAGCTGTCCGATTCGCTGGCCAACCCGCTCTATTACAACGACCTGGGCCAGGTGGGCGTGCTGGTGCGCTCGACCTCGCGGCAGCAGGTGGTGCGCTATGTGATGGTGTTCGACAGCAAGGGCCGGCTGGTGCATGACGGCTCGGTCGGCGTGCCCGGCTTCGGCAAGCCGATGACCGACCCGTTGGCCACGGCGGCGACCGCCGCGCAGGGCCTGCTGGTGCAGCAGTCAGCCAGCGTGCTCGACAACACCATGCCGATCATGGTCGGCAAGCAGCGTATCGGCGGCGTCCGCGTGGGCATGGCGCTGGACGAGGTCAGGGAACGCGAGCTGGCCGCCAATGCCACCCTTGGCGAGCGCCTGCAGCAGGTCGGCAGCCGCCACCTGGGCTGGCTGCTGCTGATGCTGGCCCTGCTGGTGGTGATCGGGGTGACGGTCATCCTCTATGTGCAGCGCACCCTGGTGACGCCGATCCGTGACCTGGCCGCCGCCGCGCGCCGCATCGAATCCGGTGATTACCAGGCGCCGCTGCGGGAGAACACCCGCGATGACGAGGTCGGCGAGCTGGTGCGCGGCTTTGCCCGCATGCGTGATGCGATCGCCCGCCATGACCGCGAAGTGCGGCACATGGCCTACACCGATGCACTGACCGGGCTGACCAACCGCCTGGCGTTCCGCGAGGCGCTGGACCACCGGCTGATGGCCGCGCGCGCGTCCAAGCACCGGCTGGGCCTGCTGTTTGCCGACATCGATGACTTCAAGCGGGTCAACGATACGCTGGGCCACGAGGCCGGCGACGAAGCCCTGCTGCAGTTCGCCCAGCGCATCGGCCATGCGGTGGCCGAGGCCGGCGGCGACGATGCGCTGCTGGCCCGGTTCGGTGGCGATGAATTCGTGATTCTCGTCGGCGACGGCGACGTGGCCGCCAACGCCCGCCTGCTGGCCGAAGTGCTGGTGCGCGAGCTGGGCAAGCCGCTGGTGGTGCAGGGCAGGGAGCTGTTCCTGGGCACCTCGATCGGCGTGACGCTGTACCCGGACGACGCCGCCGACGCCACCACGCTGCTGAAGAACGGCAACATCGCCATGTACCAGGCGAAGATGGCCGGCAAGAACTGCTACCGCTACTACAGCCGGGCGATGGACCACGCGGTCGAGCGTCGCGTGCACATGGAACAGGAGCTGCGCGGCGCCTGGGAGCGCGGCGAGCTGCGACTGGCCTACCAGCCGATCTTCCGCATGCGCGACCGCCGCCTGGTGGGCGTGGAAGTGCTGCTGCGCTGGCAGCACCCGACCCTGGGCACGATTCCGCCGTCGGTGTTCATCGAAGTGGCCGAGCAGAGTGGCCTGATCGAGGTGATCGGCCCGAAGGTGCTCCGTGCGGCCTGCATGGAAGCCTCGCAGTGGCCGCGTGGCGCGGCCGGCGACGAGCTGTTCGTGTCGGTGAACGTGTCACCGCGCCAGCTGCGTGGCGGCGAACTGCCGGCGCTGGTGGCGCAGTGCCTGCACGAATCCGGGCTGCCGTCCTCGCGCCTGCACCTGGAGCTGACCGAAACCGCGGTGATCGGCGACGAGATGCTGGCCGCGCAGCTGCTGGACAAGCTGCACCGCACCGGCGTGAAGGTCTGGCTGGACGACTTCGGCACCGGCTTCTCCGGCCTGAGCCACCTGCGCCAGGTGCCGGTGGACGGCGTCAAGATCGACAAGAGCTTCGTGGCCGACATGCAGCGCGACCCGGACGACCTGGCCCTGACCACGGCGATCATCGCCATGGCCCACGCGCTGGGCATTACCGTGGTGGCCGAGGGCATCGAGCAGGAAGCGCAGTACGAACTGCTGGCCCAGCGCGGCTGCGACCTGGGCCAGGGCTACTGGCTGAGCCACCCGGTCACCGCCACCGAAGTGGTGCGGATGATCGATTCAGGCCTGTAAGGGACGACGTGGGGTAGTAGAGCCACGCCATGCGTGGCTGCTTCTGCCTGGACCCCCATCCACGCATGGCGTGGATCTACTGGCTGAGCCACTCGGGGTTGTAACGGATGTCCTGGGGTCAGATCCCTTTTTCTGCGGAAAAGGGATCTGACCCCGGTCGTGCGATTACACCGGGCGCTTGCTGGGGTCGCCGGGCAGTTCGCGCACCAGCTTGGGAATCAGGTAACCGGACAGGCGGGCGGTCAGGCCGGCGATCAGGGCCTTGGCCCGGGTGTCGTCCACTTCAAAGTGGGCCACGCCCTCGACCTTGTCCAGCTGGTGCAGGTAGTAGGGCAGCACGCCGGCGGCGAAGCTGCGCTCGCTCAGGTCCTGCAGTGCCTGCACGCTGTCATTGACCCCGCGCAGCAGCACGGCCTGGTTCAGCAGCTGCGTGCCGAGGCCGCGCAGGCGTGCCATCGCCGCATCCACGCTGGCATCGAACTCATTGGCATGGTTGGCGTGCACCACGATGGCCAGCGGCCACGGCAGGCTGCCCAGCCAGGCCAGCAGTTCCTCGTCCACGCGCTCGGGCAGCACGATCGGCAGGCGGGTGTGGATGCGCAGGCGGCGGATGTGCGGAATCTGGCGCAGGGCGTCGGTCAGCTCGACCAGCTTGTGCGTGGCCAGCGACAGCGGATCGCCGCCGGACAGGATCACCTCGTCGATGTCCGGGTCGGCCGCGATGGCCGCCACGGCCTCCTGCCAGCCGCCCTTGGCGGCATTCTCCGCGCCATAGTCGAAGTGGCGGCGGAAGCAGTAGCGGCAGTTGATCGCGCAGCTGCCGGTGGCCACCAGCAGGGCCCGGCCGCGGTACTTCTGGATGACCCCGGTGGCCTTCTTGGCGGCACCATCGCCGACGGCGTCGAAGCTGAACCCGGGTGCGGGGCGCATTTCCTCGTCGATGGGCAGCACTTGGCGCAGCAGGGGGTCGGCCGCATCGCCGGGGCGCATGCGGGCCACGAAGCCTTCCGGCACGCGCAGGGCGAACTGGGCCATGGCCGCCTCCGAGACGCCCAGTGCCGCCGGGTCCAGCTGCAGCCGCGCCAGCAGGGCGTGCGGGTCGCGCAGTGCCTGGCGCCAGAGCTGCTGCCAGCGCGTGGGCGCGCCTGGCGACTGGGGCCGGGGGAAGGCGGAAAGCTGCATGGAGAGGGGGCCTGCGGTTATCATGGGGGCAGAAAAACTGTTGCCCACCGGCTTCCGGTGGGCTTTCCATTCTATCCGGCTCGCCGCACCCGCGGCGGTTTTGCCATTTGAGGAGCTTGAGCATGGCCACTGTGGGCATGAATGACGTCAAGAACGGGATGAAGATCCTGGTCAACAACGAACCGGCAGTCATCACCGACACCGAGTACGTCAAGCCGGGCAAGGGCCAGGCCTTCACCCGCGTGAAGTACCGCTTCATCCGTTCGGGCCGCGTGGTCGAACTGACCATGAAGGCGACCGACGACCTGGAAGTGGCCGACGTCGTCGACACCGACATGAACTACATGTACAGCGATGGCGAGTACTGGCACTTCATGGACCCGGAATCCTTCGAGCAGGTCCAGGCCGACAAGGCGGGCATGGGCGGCGCCGAAAAGTGGCTGAAGGGCGAAGAAGCCTGCATCGTCACCCTGTTCAACGGCGCGCCGATCTTCGTGCAGCCGCCGAACTTCGTCGAACTGAAGATCACCGAGACCGATCCGGGCGTCCGTGGCGACACCTCGGGCGGTGGCGGCAAGCCGGCCACCCTGGAAACCGGTGCCGTGGTCCGCGTGCCGCTGTTCGTCAACCAGGATGAAATCATCAAGGTTGATACCCGTTCGGGTGAGTACTCCTCGCGCGTGAAGTAATCCGGCGCAGCCGGATTACGGTAGTGCCGGCCGCTGGCCGGCAACCCCCAAACCCGCCACCCCGCCGCAAAAAAACACCGAGGACGAAGCCACCCGCACCCGCGCACCGACCACACCCAAGCAAAAAACCCATCTCGGTAAGGAAATA
>NZ_JBRRCR010000080.1:0-19733 GCF_056759115.1 Stenotrophomonas sp. STEN087
GGGGGGGGCGGGGGGGGGGGGGGGGGGGGGCGCGCCGTCCACCCCTGGGGGGGGGGGCGGCTGCGCTGGCTGGGGCGCACCCCCCCCCCCCCCCCCCCCCCCCCCCCCGCCTTCGACAGTTGGCCGGTGGCCCCGGGATTCGACCTTGTGATGTGCTCCGCTCTTGGTGGCTGTCGACCGTTGGTCGACACGTGTCTTGTGTGTGGTGGGTGTCGACCGTTGGTCGACACCACGCGGGAATGAATTTCCTGTAGAGCCGAGCCTATGCTCGGCTTTCTTGCATCGGGGCGAACGGCCAAAGGCAGCCGAGCGTAGGCTCGGCTCTACAGGAGCAAGTGAGCGAGCGCAGCGACGCGATCCGCTTTTGCTTTTCTTTTTCTTTTCCGTGGCTGGACGCGCACGGAAATTGTCCGTGACCGGGCGGGGTGGGTACGCGGGGGTGTCTGCGGCATGGATGCCGCGGACAAGCCTCCATGGACGGATTCACGGTGTCCCCCGCGTACCCATCCCGCCCGGCCAAGCACGGCTTCTGCTCTAGAAAACGACCAGCCACGAGGGGCTCAGCCGTTCGCTACCAACTCCGCGTCAAGCGCCTGCAGCCGATCCACCGTCCCGACATCGGTCCAGCGCCCGCGATGGTGCTGCCCGGTCATCAACCCCTGCGCCATGAAGTGCTTCTGCAGCGGCACCACCGAGAACTTCGGTGGAACACGCTCGCTGCCCGGCGCATCGCCGATCACCGCGCGCCAGTCCGCCACGATCGATGGCCGGTACACGCCGATGCCGGCATAGGTCAGGCACGGGCCGGCGCGGTCGTGGTGCAGCAGGCCCTGCGCATCCAGGCGGTAATCGCCTTCGGGGTGCTGCGCCGGGTTGTCCACCAGCACCAGGTGCGCCTGGCCCTGCGGTTCGGTGGGCAGGGTGGCGAAATCGAAGTCGGTCCAGATATCGCCGTTGATCACCAGGAACGGTGCATCGCCCAGCAGCGGCAGTGCATTGAGGATGCCGCCGCCGGTTTCCAGCGGAGTCTCGCCTTCGTGCACGAAGTGCAGCTGCAGGCCCCACTGGCTGCCATCGCCCAGCGTGGCCGGGAACTGCTCGGCCAGCCAGGCGGTGTTGACCACCACCTCGCGCACGCCCAGCGCGGCCAGCCGCTCCAGGTGCCACACGATCAGCGGCTTGCCGGCCACCGCCAGCAGCGGCTTGGGCGTGTGCAGCGTCAGCGGGCGCATGCGCTCGCCTAGGCCCGCGGCGAAGATCAGTGCTTTCATCAGCGCACCACGCGCATCGGTGCGGCCAGGTCGGCCAGCGCCGGTTTGATCCGCACGTCCAGCAGCTGCTGCAGCGCGGCCAGTTCGGGGTAGCGCGGCAGCACTTCATCCAGGTAGCCAATGAAGCGCGGCACGTCGTCCAGGTAGTGGCCCTTGTTGTCGCGGTAACGCAGGCGGCTGAAGATGCCCAGGCACTTCAGGTGGCGCTGGATGCCCATCCAGTCGGCATCGCGCAGGAAGGTGGCACGGTCGGGCACCGGCAGGCCGGCGTCGCGTGCGCGCTGGTGGTACTGCGCCAGCCAGGCGTCCACGCGCGGCAGCGGCCAGCTCAGGAACGCGTCCTTGAACAGGCTCACCGCGTCGTAGGCGATCGGGCCACGCACCAGGTCCTGGAAATCGAGGATGGCCGGACCGTCGTCGACCGGCATCAGGTTGCGCGGCATGTAGTCGCGATGGGTCATCAGCTGGGCCTGGCCCAGCGCGTTGTCCATCAGCAGCCGCTGCGCCTGCTGCAGGCTTTCGGCCTCGGCGCTGTCGAGGGTGATGCCCAGGTGGCGCTGCAGGAACCATTCGTCGAACAGGCCGGCGTCACGCTGCAGCAGGGCTTCGCCGAAGCGGCCGAAATCTTCGGGCACCGGGATCGCCTGCAGGCGCAGCAGCTGCTCGATGGAACGGCCAAACCAGGCATCGGCATTGCGCTCGTCCAGCACCTTGGCCAGGGTCGGGCCACCGAGATCCTCCAGCAGCAGGAAACCGGCTTCGAGATCCTGGGCCAGCAGGGCGGGCACGCGCAGGCCGTGGTCGTGCAGCAGGCCACGCATGCGCAGCCACGGCTGCGGGTCTTCCAGGCCGGGCGGGGCATCCATCACGATGTGGCTGCCGCGCGTGCTGGTGGTGCGCCAGTAGCTGCGCAGGCCGGCGTCGACCGAGGCGCGCTCGACCACCGCGTTGGCATCGTCCAGCTGGGTGCGGGCCCACTGCAGGCGCTGCGCGCTGCGCTGGGGATCGGAAGCAGGTTCGGTCATGCAGGCAGTTCGGGGCGCGACGGGCGCGCCAAGCTCAGGGGGAAAGAGGGAAGAGGGGTGTCAGCGGCGTGGGGTGAACAGCCGCATCAGCGCCAGCACGGCCACCGCACCGACCACCGCGCCGAGGAAACCGGCCGGTTCGCCGGGGGCGTACCAGCCCATGTACTGGCCGAACCAGCCGGCCACCAGAGCGCCGACGATGCCGAGCACGATGGTCAGCAGGCAGCCCATGCGGTTGTTGCCAGGCATGAAGAAACGCCCGAGCAGGCCGACGAAGAAGCCGACCAGCAGGATGTACAGCCAGCTGCTGCTGCCGAACAGACCATTCATGTGCATGCGTTCCGCTTGGGGTGGACGCAGCCTAGCAAGGCCAGGCTGCGTCCGTCACGGGTGTGCGATCAGCAGCAGCCGTGGTCGCCGTGGCGGGTGCCGCTGTCGGCAGCCACCGGCGAACCGCTGGTCTCGCCGCGCAGGCTGGCGGCGTAGTGCTCGCTGATCACCTTGGACACGCAGGCGGTGACCTTCTTGCCCATCGGGATGTGCAGGAACTCGTTCGGACCGTGCGCGTTGGAGTGCGGGCCGAGCACGCCGGTGATCATGAACTGGGCGCCCGGGAACTTCTCACCCAGCATCCCCATGAACGGGATCGAGCCGCCTTCGCCCATGTACATCGCCGGCTTGCCGAAGAAGGCCTGGCTGGCGTCGTCGATGGCCTGGGTCAGCCACGGCGCCATGGCCGGGGCGTTCCAGCCGGTGGAGGCCTTTTCCAGGTCCAGGGTGACCTGGGCGCCGTTCGGCGGATCGCGCAGCAGCGCTTCCTTCAGCAGTTCGCCGCAGGTCTTGCCGTCGGCGGTCGGCGGCAGGCGCAGCGACAGCTTTACCGAGGTCTGCGGACGCAGCACGTTGCCGGCCGATTCCAGCGGCGGCATGCCGCCCACGCCGGTGACCGACAGCGCCGGGCGCCAGGTGCGGTTGAGCACCAGCTCGGTGAGGTCCTCGTTCATCGGGCGCAGGCCGTCGACCATCGGGAACTTCTCGAAGATCTCGGTATCGACCACTTCGGCGGCACGCTTGGCCTGGGCCTGGCGCTCGGCCGGGATCTCGACGTTCATGCCGTCGATCAGGATGCGGCCGGTGTCCTGGTCCTCGATGCGCGACAGGATCTGGCGCAGCAGGCGGAAGCTGGACGGGATGACGCCGGAGGCATCGCCGGAATGCACGCCTTCGTTGAGCACCTTGACCGTGAAGTTGCCGCCGGTCAGGCCGCGCAGCGAGGTGGTGCACCATAGCTGGTCGTAGTTGGCGCAGCCCGAATCCAGGCAGACCACCAGCGACGGCTTGCCGATGCGGTCGGCCAGGTGGTCGACGTAGGCCGGCAGGTCGTAGCTGCCCGACTCTTCGCAGGCTTCGATCAGGACCACGCAGCGGGCGTGCGGCAGGCCCTGGGCCTGCAGGGCCAGCACCGCGGCCAGCGAGCCGAAGATGGCGTAACCGTCATCGGCGCCGCCGCGGCCATACAGCTTGTCGCCACGCAGGACCGGGGTCCACGGGCCCAGGTCGTCATCCCAGCCGGTCATTTCCGGCTGCTTGTCCAGGTGCCCGTAGAGCAGGATGGTGTCGTCGCCCGTCTCGGCGCCGGTAGCCGGAATTTCCAGGAAAATCAGCGGGGTGCGGCCTTCCAGGCGGACCACTTCGACCTTCAGGCCGGGCAGCTGCTGGGCCTTGGCCCAGGTCTCCATCAGGGTGACCGCCTGTTCCATGTAGCCGTTCTGCACCCAGTTGGCGTCGAACATCGGCGACTTGTTGGGAATGCGGATGTAGTCGACCAGCTGCGGGACGATCTCGCTGTCCCACTTGTCATTGACGAATTGGCCGAGCTTGGCGCTGTCCATCTGAAACTCCGGTTGCATGGGCATGTGATCCCGCCATTCTACGCCTGTGCCCGGGGTAGGGTTTTTCCTACAACACGTCGGGTATTTGGCTGGCTTTTAGAAATCGTCGAAACCGATAGGCTGTGCACATGTGGTGACGGACACTGTTTCGACCGACGGGATTGCCGGTCGGGGCGGCCAGAACCACAAGGAGATACACGTCGTGCCTTGGTCAGTCGTGTTCAGGGCGTTGGTGCTGGTGATGTGGGTGGTGGGGGCGCAAGCCGCCGAGCCGATCGACATCAACCGGGCCGATGCCCAGGCGCTGCAGCAGGGATTGACGATGGTCGGAGCCGTAAAGGCCGCGGCAATCGTCGAGCACCGGCGCAGACATGGCCCATTTCATCGCGTCGAGGACCTGACGCAGGTGAAGGGGATAGGGACAGCAATCGTCGAACGGAATCGACAGCGGATCACCGTCGGCAACACGATGTTGCCAGCGGATCCGGTACCCGGATCGGTACCGGTGCGCTCCGTACCCAGGCGTTGACAGCAGGATCGTCGGGACCGGCAGGAGGCTGGTTCACCGGACACGGACAGGAAGGCCGTGCCCACCGACCGTCGCAGGGATGCGGCACCAATCACCAGGATGGTGGCATCACAGACCTGTGGAAGGGGCTGAGATACAAACAGGACGAATGCGGCCGCGTGCAGGATGCAACGCCGCCCCCACAGCGCAGGATGCGAGGGGGTGGCAGCAGGCCGACAAGGACGTAACGAGTGCCCGGTACGACACATGGCTGTGTCGCCGGGCATTTCTCTTTCTGGCATGGGCAGCGTGTGGCGCGGCGCCTCACCGCCAATGGTGTAGGTTGGGGGTTCCCCACGGATTGGAACCTGCTGGATGCGCCTGCCCCGCTTGCCCCTGATGCTCGCACTTGCCCTGGCCCTGCCGTTGGTGGCCCAAGCCGCGACGCCTGCCGCCAAGAGCACCACCGCAACTGCCACCGCCGAAGTACGCGGCCCTACCGATCTCAAACCCGGTGAATACCTGTGGCACCCGGAAGTGTCGCCGGCCGGCCCGATCGTGCTGGTGGTCAGCCTGGATGAGCAGCGCGCCTACGTGTACCGCAACGGCATCGCCATCGGCCTGAGCACGATCAGCTCGGGCAAGACCGGGCATGAAACGCCGACCGGCGTGTTCACGATCCTGCAGAAGGACAAGGACCACAAGTCCAACCTCTACAACAGCGCGCCGATGCCCTACATGCAGCGGCTGACCTGGGACGGCATCGCCCTGCACGGCGGCAGCCTGCCCGGGCACCCGGCATCGCACGGTTGCGTACGCCTGCCGCAGTCGTTCGCGCAGAAGCTGTTCAGCGAAACCCAGCGCGGCGACACGGTGGTGGTGGCTGATGCCAAGAGCGCGCCGATGACCCTGGCCTATCCGGCGGTGCTGGCACCGGTGAACGCACGCGGCCAGGCGCTTCCGGAAACCGAAGGCGCCAGCCCGACCAAGGCGTGGTGGGACGACGCGGCCGCACCGAGCGGCCAGGTCGGCATCCTGGTCAGCCTGCACGACCAGCGCCTGTACGTGCTGCGCGATGGCGTGATGATCGGCGAATCGCCGCTGCGCGCCGATGCGCTGCCGGCCTTCCAGGGCACGACCCTGTTCGTGATGGGGCAGGGCTTCAGCGAAACGCCGAGCCCGCTGGACACCCAGCAGCGCCTGCACCAGTGGACCGCCTACCCGCTGCTGGGCCAGGACCGTGCGCAGGCCACCCCGGACCTGCTGGCGACGCCGTCGCTGCCGATGGCGCTGCCCACCGATTTCGCCCGCCAGCTGTACCAGGTGCTGGTGCCGGGCACGACCCTGCTGGTTACCTCGTTGCCGGCGGTGCGCCCAAGCGCGGCTGAATCGGGGTTGCAGCCGGTCTTGGAATCCGAGCCGGCCACGCCCACCTTGAAGAAGTCCTGAGTGAATACCGTGTGCCCATGATTGCTTCACGCACGCGCTGGCAGGCCGCCTGCGGCCTGCTTGCGCTCCTTGCCGCGGGTGGCGCGATGGCGGCGGCACCGCCGGCCACCGCCAGCACCGACGACCTGACCGCGCTGCTGGCGCGCACGGCGCCCAACGCCGACCGCCACGTTTTGAAGCTGGCGGCCACGGCATTGCGCTGCGCGCTGCAGCGGCCGGAACTGGGCATCAAGGCCGAGCGGCTGGGCGTGATCGATTATTCGCGGCCATCCACCGAGCAGCGCCTGTGGGTGTTCGACCTGGCACGGCAGCGGCTGCTGTTCGAGGAATGGGTGGCGCACGGCCGCAACAGTGGCGGCAACCGCACCGAGCACTTCTCCAACCGCGATGGCAGCTTCATGTCCAGCATCGGTGCGTTCACCGCGCAGGAAACCTACATGGGCGGCAACGGCTATTCGCTGCGCCTGGACGGGTTGGAGCCGGGCTTCAACGACAAGGCGCGCGACCGCGCCATCGTCATCCACGGCGCGCCCTACGTGAACCCGACCATGGCCCGCCTGCAGGGCCGGCTCGGCCGCAGCCTGGGCTGCCCGGCGGTGCGCCTGTCGGTGTCGCGGCCGTTGATCGATTCGCTGCGCGGCGGCACCCTGGTGTTCGCCTACTACCCTGATCCGCAATGGCTGCAGCATTCGCAGCTGCTGTCGCCGCAGTGCGGTGAGGCAGGCGTCGCTGCGCGGTGATGCGCGATCGCGCGCGGCATGATGCAATGCGCGCATGGACATAGATGCTCTGCTGCGCACCCCGAGCCAGGTGATTTCCAGCCTGGACTACCGCCGCGAACGCTGGCGCAATGGCCTGGGCTGGACCCGCGAGATCCTGCGCCTGCCCGCGCAGGGCGATGACTGGGCGCTGCGCCTGTCGGTGGCCGAGATCGAACAGGACGCCGCGTTTTCCGCGTTCCCCGGCGTGGAGCGCGAGCTGGTGCTGCTTCAGGGCAATGGCGTGCGCCTGCGTTTCGCCGATGGCCGCGTGGCCGAGGTGCTGCCGCCGCACGGTCGCGTACGCTTTGCCGGCGAAGAAGCGCTGGACGGCGAGCTGGTCGATGGCACCACCCACGATTTCAATCTGATGTGGAAGCGTGGGCTGTTGCAGGCCGAGCTGCTGCACCGGCCGTTGGTGGGGGCGATGTTCTTCTTCTGCGAACCGGGCGTGGCCTGGGCGTTGTATCTGCTGGCCGGGCATGCGGAATTCTGTGCGGACAGTGGGTTGTCGCCGATGCAGGCCGGGGATACCGCATGGTTGGCCGCCAGTGAAAGGCAACGGCATGCATTGCAGGGCGGCGGCGAGTTGTTGGCGATACGGGTAACGACCGCCGGGTAGCGCCGGGCCATGCCCGGCGTGATGGGGCGTCATGGAGCGTCATCCACGCATGGCGTGGATCTACCCATCCACGCATGGCGTGGATCTACCCATCCACGCATGGCGTGGATCTACTGGTAACGAGGATTGCAGTAGATCCACGCCATGCGTGGATAAGGCAACGGCATGCGTTGCAGGGCGGCGGCGAGTTGTTGGCGATACGGGTAACGACCGCCGGGTAGCGCCGGGCCATGCCCGCCACCGCGCAGTAGATCCACGCCATGCGTGGATGCGGTTGGGGGTCAGAGCCCTTTCCTGCGGAAAGGGATCCGACCCCGATCGGTGGGTCAGTACACGTCGCGCCGGTAACGACCGGCCAGCAGCAGCGCTTCCTTGCCGTCGGCACCGAGCACCTGCTCGATCACTGCGTCCACCGCTGGGGCCATGCCCTGCAGGCTGCCGCAGACCAGGATCGTGGCGCCTTCCTCCACCCACTGCCGCAGCGTTGCCGCTTCGGCCAGCAGCCGGTCCTGCACGTAACGGTGCGCGCCGCCATCGCGGCTGAATACCGCATCCAGCCGCGCCAGCGTGCCGTCGGCCAGCATCGCCTGCAGCTCGTCGCCGAAATGGAAATCGTGTGCGGCCGAGCGCTCGCCGAACAGCAGCCAGGTGCGGCGCGCGCCCGTGCGGGCGCGTTCGTGCAGGTGCGCGCGCAGGCCGGCGATGCCAGTACCGTTGCCGATCAGCAGCAGCGGCACCTCGGCAGCAACGCCGTGGAAATTCTGGTTGCGGCGCAGGCGCAGCTGCACCGGTTCGTGCAGCACTGCGTGGTCGCACAGCCAGCCACTGCCGATGCCGGGCGTGCCGTCGGCGCGCAGCTGGCGGCGCAGCAGCAGTTCCAGCGCGCCATCGGCCATCACCGAGGCAATCGAATACTCGCGGTGCGGCAGCGGCTGCAGTGCCGCCAGCAGCCCGGGCAGGTCGCCGGGCGCCACCAGGCTGGGCAGGTGCGAGCGCACGACGCGATCCAGCAGGGTGCGGCCATCGTCCAGCGGCAGCTCCGGATTGAAGTCGCGTTCGCGCAGCCAGTCGCGCGTGCTGGATGCGGCGTGCTGCGGGCCGATCTCGGCAATATCGCCGGCCTGCCACTGCGCATCACTGCCGGCCGGTGGCTGCAGGCGCAGCCAGTACACCGGCCCGCCGAGGCTGCCGGGGTTGAGGTGTTCGCGCTGCAGCAGCGGCCACGGCTGGTAGTCGGCCGGGCTCCAGTCGGGCAGTTCGCTGGCGCCGCCGCCGATCTGCCCGAGCAGCTGCTGCCAGTGGCGCAGCGCGGCGGGATCGGCGTTGTCGACTTCGATCGCATCGAACATCGGGTGCGCGCCGTGCTGGCGCAGCCAGTCATCAAGCTGGTGGCCGAACGCGCAGAAGTGGCCGTAGCTGCGGTCGCCCAGCGCAAGCACCCCGAACTGCAGGTGGCCCAGCGTTGGCGAGGTGCTCATCACCCGGCGCAGGAAGGGCAGGGCGTGGTCAGGGGCATCGCCTTCGCCGGTGGTGCTGGCGATGAACAGTGCACGCTGGCTCTGCGCCAGCAGTGCGGCGTCGACTTCATGCAGGCCGCGCACGCGCACCGGCAGGCTGGCGGCGCGCAGGGCCTCGGCGCTGCGTTCGGCCAGTTCGCGGGCGAAGCCGGTCTGGCTGGACCACACCAGCAGCAGCGGTGCGACATCTCCGCTGGCGGCGTCATCGCGTGGGCGGCCGCGCCACCACAGGGCGGTGCAGGCCAGCACGTACAGCGCCGACGCCAGCAGCGCGCCCTGCCAATGCCGGGCAGGCGGTGCGCCCTGCCACCAGGTTTCGCCCAGGTGCAGGCGCAGCAGTGCGTAGCCGGCCACGGCCAGCAGCACCATCACGATCAGGTTGCCGAGTACGGCGCGCGACGGTCGACCGCTCATGCGGCCTGCTCGTCGAGCAGGCGCTGGAAGGCGCTGCTGAGGGTTTCGCGCGGGCCGTCGATGGCCCGTTCCAGATAGCGTGCGGCCAGGCCTTCGCGCTCGGCCAAGGCCAGGCCCAGTTCGCGGCCGAGGACGGTCAGCGCGGTGGCCCAGGCATCGGCGTGCATCGCATCGTCGGCCACCACGGTCACGGCGGCGGCGACCTGGCGCACCGGCATGCCGCTGCGCGGGTCCAGACTGTGGCTGTAGGCCTGGCCATCGGCCTGGTACTGGTGCCAGCGGTCGCCCGAAGTGGCCACGGCCTTTCCATCCAGTGCCAGCACGCGCGGCGGCGTGTCGGTGTGCGCATCTTCTTCCGGTGCCGATTCCACCAGCACGCGCCACGGTTGCCCATCGGGCTTGCGGCCGTAGCCGGCCAGTTCGCCGCCCACTTCGATCAGCGCAGCGGTGATGCCCTGCGCGCGCAGCCAGGCGGCGACGTGGTCGACACCGAAGCCTTTCGCAATCGCCGACAGATCCAGTTCCAGGCCGCCGGGTTGCAGCAGCGCGTCATCGCGCCATTGCAGCTGCTGCCAGCCGCAGCGGGCGCGGGTGGCCTGCAGGGTGGCGGCGTCGGGCACGCGGCGCGGGCCGGCCTGTGCACCGAAACCCCACAGCGCGACCAGCGGGCCCAGGGTGGGATCGAAGGCACCATCGCTGGCAGCAGCAATGACCTGCGCCGCCGCCAGTACATGGCGGGTTTCGGCCGGCAGCGGGCACCACTGGCCCGCGTCGGCGCGGTTGTAGTGGCCCAGGTCCGAACCGGCTTCCCAGGTGCTCATCTGCGCGACCACCTCATCCAGGCGCGCCTGGATGCCGGCGTGCAGCGGGTGCAGGTCGCGCTGGCGTGGCGCCACCAGCGACACACTCCAGGTGGTGCCCATGGTGGTGCCGCCGAGGCGGGCGATATCGAGCAGGGAATCGGTCATGGCGGGGCGTTGCAGGCGCGATGCCGGGACGGGCCCGGCACCGCGGTCCACGTTACTGCGGCAGCACTTCCAGGGTGGCAACGTAGCTCAGGCGGCGCTTGGCGGCCTGCTTCACCGAGGTCTTGTTGTCTTCGGTGCCGGTTTCCAGCCAGTACATACCGGCTTCCGGCCAGGTCACCTTGATCTCGCCCTTGGCGTCGCTGGTCAGCTTCAGCTCGTCCTGCGCGTTGCGGTAGCGGGTGGCGCCACGCACGATCTCGAACTCGAGGCCGGCGGTCGGCTTGCCATCCACCAGCACGCGGAAGGTCGCTTCCTCGCCGGCGAACAGATCATTCGGATGGCCCACGGCCACCAGTTCGATGCCGCGGTTGGTCGGCTTCAGCGCGGTGTCGTTCGGTGCGCCGTTGGTGACGAAGGTTTCAACGCGGCCCACCGACTGGCTCACTTCCAGCTTCTTCGCGTCCTTGGGCAGTTCGCCGAAGGTGGCGGCGCTGCCGCGCCAGCGCTTGCGCTCGCCGTTCTGTTCGTAGGTGGCGAACAGGCCGTCATTGACCGAGGCGATGCGGTAGGTGCCCTGCTGCTTCAGTTCGAGGTCGAACACGCTGCGGTACTTGCCGGTGGCTGCGTTCTGCGGCTGCACACTGCTGCCGTCCGGTGCGGTGATGACCAGTGATTCCAGGCGCAGCGGCACGTGGTTGAAATAGAACAGGTCGTTGGAGACGGCGCCGTCGACGGTGATCCACGGCGCGTTGCCGGCGATGACGGTCTGCGAGGGCAGCAGCCAGGCCTTGTGGGCCAGGGCGGAGAACGGAAGGGCAGCGGCCAGGGCGGCGGCTAGGACGAGCGTGCGCTTCATGCGGAAGACTCCAGTTGGAAGGGGTCGGATCCCTTTCCAACGGAAAGGGCTCTGACCCCGAGGGATAGGGCAATGGGGTCAGAGCCCTTCCTGCGGAAGGGATCCGACCCCGGTCAAGCAGTTACGGCTTGACGGCCAGGGTGACCTGGCCCAGCTCGGTGGCGCCCTGCGCCTTGCCGGTCTGTGCGGCGGTGGCCGGCCAGGTGAAGGGGATCTTCAGCAGCTCGCGGCCGCCGACTTCGCGCACCGCTTCCACCACCAGGGTGTAGCTGCCCGGGGCCAGCTGCTTCAGCGCCGGCTGCTGGTCGCTGAAGGACAGCGCGTGCTTGCCAGCCGGGCGGGTCGGACCGGTCACGCCGTCCACCGGCACCTGCAGGGTGCGGCCGCTCTTGCGCCACCACTGGCGCAGGTCGGGCAGCCACTTGGTGCCATGGCCTTCGCTGTTGCCGGTCTGCTGGTACCAGACCGACAGGTTGGCGGCGACCTTCTGGTCGGCGCCTTCCAGCCACACGGCCACATACGGGCGGTGGTATTCGGCGACGTTGAGCTTGGGCACTTCGACGTTGATGTCGAGGGTGGCAGCGTAGGCCGGCGAGGTGGCCAGCAGGCCGCTGAGGGCGATGGTGAGGGTGACGCGCATGGGGCGGCTCCGGAGGGAACGGATGGAAGTCAGTGGATCAGCAACAGGGCGATCAGCAGCGGGATCATCAGGCCCAGGCCGACCAGCGGCCAGGTCATGCGCCGCTGCCGCGCATGCAGGTGCAGCAGGAACAGGCCGGTGATGCAGAACACCAGGCAGGCCACCGCGAACAGGTCCAGGAACCAGCCCCACGCCGGGCCGGCATTGCGGCCCTTGTGCAGGTCGTTGAGGTAGGACACCACGCCGCGCGAGGTCGATTCGAATTCCACCGCACCGCTTTCGCGGTCGATGCTCAGCCAGGCGTCGCCGCCGGGGCGCGGCAGCGACAGGTAGATCTCTTCCGGCGACCATTCGGCGGGGCGCCCGCCGATGCCGATGTCCAGCTGCGCATCCAGCCATTGCCGGGCGGGCAGCGGAATGGGCGCGTTGCCATCTTCGCGGTCACCCAGCGCGCCCAGCAGCTCGGCCGGCAGTTCCAGCTTCTGGTTCTTCACCTGCGGTTTGGCTTCGATCTTCGCCGCGTGGTTCAGGGTCAGGCCGGTGGCCGCGAACAGCAGCATGCCGATCAGGCACACCGCCGAGCTGATCCAGTGCCACTGGTGCAGCGTACGCAGCCAGAAGCCACGGCTTTGTTGCTGCTGCACGGCGGAAGAGGCGGGACGGCTCACGGCGTTTTTCGGGACGGGTGAAGACTACCCATTACAGCATTAATGAGAATGGCTCGCAATTAGATGTCTCTTTGTATCCGGCCGCAGGCCCGCGCGGGGCGGGCTGCGGCCGTCACAAGCGTCAGAAGCGGAAGTTAAGGCTGACCCAGACGCTGCGGGCCTTGTCCTTGTTGTTGTAGTCGTCCTCGAACAGCACTTCATTGGTGTCATCGGTGTAGATGCCGTCGCCGTCCAGATCGGTGAAGTAGGTCTGGTAGGTGGTGAAGTCGCGGTCCAGCAGGTTGTTGATGCGGGCATTCACGGTCAGCCACTCGGTGGCTTCGAACGAGGCGCCCAGGTGCAGCACGGTGTAATCCTTGTAGTAGCGCTCCTGGCCGGTCACCGTGCTGATGCCACCGTAGCGCTTGGAACGCGCTTCGGCGGTCAGGAACACGTTGAAGCGGTCGCTGGCGCGCCAATCGAAGGTGGCATTGGCCATGTGCCGCGCGCTGTTGCCCAATGGCCGGCCCTTTTCGGCGCCGCTCTTCTGCTCGCTGTCGGTGAAGGTGTAGTTGGCGCGCAGGCTGAACTGATCGCTGATGCTCCAGCGCCCGGTCACTTCCGCACCCTGGATCACCACCTCGTCGATGTTCACCGTGCGGGTGCTGCTGGCGTAGCCCAGATCGGCATATTCACCGGTGGAACTGCACGACAGGGTCAGCGCGGCGCCGCAGGGCTGCGAGGCGATCTTGTCGTCGAAGCGGTTGTGGAAGGCGGTGGCATTGAAGCTGTGCCCGGCGGGGTGCTGCCAGTACACGGCCAGTTCCGTGCTGGTGCTGGTTTCCGGCTTCAGGTCCGGGTTGCCGAACATGGGTGAGGTGCCCTGGCCACCGAAACCGATCACGCCGTCGTACAGCTGCGTGGTCTTGGGCGTCTTGAAGCCGGTGCTGACGCCGCCCTTCACCGTCCAGGCCTCGTTGACGGTGTACACGCCGTACAGGCGCGGGCTGAGCTGGTCGCCGAACACTTCATGGTCGTCGTAGCGCAGGCCGTAGGTGATCGCCAGCGGTGCCAGCACGGTCCAGGTGTCCTCGGCGAACAGCGAGTACATGTTGTGATCCTGGCTCAGGCCCGGCGTACCACGTTCGGTACCGAACACACCGTCGGTCAGTTCACCGCGGATCACCTGTGCGCCCACCACGGCGACGTGCTGGCCTGCCGCCTGGAACGGGATGTCCAGCTTGGCATCCAGCGTGTACTGCTCGCTTTCCAGCGTGCGCGCCGGGCGCGGCAGGAACGTGGACTCGGCCAGTGCGCGGCGTTCGGCCAGCGGCAGCCCGGCGTACGGGCCGGTGGCATCGATCATCTGCAGCAGCTGCACGCGCTCGGCCACGGTGAAGGGCATGGTGCGCCCGTCGTTGTTGGTAGCCACGTGCGAAAGGGAAACCAGGCTGTTGCCGAAGCCCCAGCGGCCTTCGTGGGTGACCGCCCAGGCGTCGCGGGTGAATTCCTGGCTGGGGCTGTAGCCCACGCGCGGATCGGCGCGGCGCGACCACGTGCCGCCGTTGCTGCGGCAGGCGTTGGCATTGGCGCCGCTGGCACCGCTGCAGAAGTTGCTGCTGCGCCAGATGCTGCTGATGCTGTCAACGGTGCCGACCGGGTATTCCTCTTCGCCGGCATCGTTGATCTTGATCGCGTTGTCGTACTCCTGGCGCGAGGTGTCGTAGTCCAGGGTCAGGCGCTGGGCATCGCTGATGTTCCAGTCCAGGCTGATGCCGCCGGCCTTGTTGGTGTTGTCCACGGTCTTGCCGCCGCCACCGAAGCCCAGCGAGCGGTCGTGAGCCACGCCGCTGGGATCGAGTACCGGGCTGTACACCGGGTTGGAGGCATCGCGGTCGTACCAGCTGGCGCGCGCCGAAAGGTTCAGCACGTTGGGCACCAGCGGGCCGGTCACGTACACATCAGCGGTGCGGTCGTCGCCGAACTGGTCGTCGGTTTCGAAGGTGCCGCCCAGCGTGGCCGAACCGCTCCAGCGATCCAGCGAACGCTTGGTGATGATGTTGATGACGCCGCCCATCGCGTCGGCGCCGTACAGGGTGGAGGCCGGGCCGCGGATCACTTCGATGCGCTCGATCGCATCCAGCGGCGGGATGTGGTTGAACTGGTTGCCGCCGAAGTTGTTTGGGTAGATGTCGCCGTGGTTGTTCTGGCGGCGGCCATTGACCAGGATCAGCGTGTAATCCGAACCCATGCCACGCATGGAGATGGTGCCTTGGCCGGTCTTGTCGCGGGTTTCGCCCACGTCCACGCCTTCCAGATCGCGCACCGCGTCCAGCAGGGTCATGTAGGGGCGGGTGGTCAGCTCTTCCTGGGTGATGACGGAAATGCTGGCCGGGGCATCGGTGATCTTCTGTTCGAAGCCCGAAGCGGTGACCACTACGGTATCCAGGGTCTGCGGTGCGCCTGCGGCGGCACCGTTGGCGAAGGCGGGGCTGGCGAAGGCGGTCAGCACGGCGCTGGTCAGCAGGTGGCGGGACAGGGACGAACGGACACGATGGCGCTGGGCCATGGCAGTAACCTCGAAGGATGCAGGGTGGTGCGATGCCGGCGCGGAACGCGCGGCACGCACGGGGAGCCCCGATCAGGGGCAGCAGGGATGCAGCAGGGGATGGAGCAGGCAGCGGCGCGCAGGCGCGACCGCAGGCGCGGTCACGCGGGGCCGGAGATCAGGCCAGCGGCGGCGCCTGGCCGCGTTGCTGGCGACGTCCGGGCGCGTCGGCCCAGGGCATGTCCGGGGCGGCCAGTGGCCAATGCGGACGCACCCCGGCGTTGGCCGGGGCGAGGGGAAGCAGATCCAGTTCGCTGCGCAGCCACTGGCTGGCCAGCAGCAGCGGCGGTGGCGGCGACTTGTCGGCCGCCTTGGTCGGCGTGCAGACACAGCGGCGCAGCTTGGCTGGCGCCTCTTCTTCCACCGGCACTTCACCGCCGCAGCCTTCCATCGGCTGCTGCCAGGCCTGCGCGGCGGCGTCAGCCTGCCCGTGCGGCAGCAGCGGCAGGGTGCCCAGCAGCAACGCCAGCATCGCCACCCACGCCAACAGGCTGGCCAGCGCAGGGCGATGACCGCGCATGGCGGTACCGAACTGCACGAGGCGAAGCGGGCGAGGGCGGAACGGGCGACGCAAGGCAGGCAACCCCTGGGTGTGCGCCGGACCATCCGACGTCAACGGGGCGTGATTGTAATGAGAGCTGTTAGCGGTTGCAAATGAGAATGATTGCCAAAGTGTCGCAGGGCCGCGACGCTGGCCTCAGACCTCGCTCCAGCGCCGCAGCAGGTTGTGGTACACGCCGGTCAGCTGCAGCACCGCGCCGGCATCGCCGCCGGTCTGCCGCAGGCGTTCGATGGAGGTGTCCATCTCCCACAGCAGACGCCGCTGCACGTCGTCACGGACCATGCTCTGCACCCAGAAGAACGAGGCCACGCGCGCGCCACGGGTGACCGGGTTGACCTGGTGCAGGCTGCTGGACGGGTACACGATCAGGTCGCCGGCCGGCAGCTTCACTTCGTGCTCGCCGTAGGTATCGCTGATCACCAGCTCGCCGCCGTCGTACTCCTCCGGCGCGGACAGGAACAGGGTGCAGGAGATGTCCGAGCGCAGCTGCTCGCCGTTGGCCAGGTTCATCACCGCGCCATCGACGTGGAAGCCATAGGTGCCGCCGCCGCTGTAGCGGTTGAAGCGGGGTGGCAGGATCTTCAGCGGCAGCGTGGCCGCAAAGAACAGCGGGCTGCGCCGCAGCGCGGCCAGCACGCCCTGGCCGAGCTCGGCCTTCAATGGCGAGGCATCGGGCAATTGTTCGTTGTGCTTCACCTGCGCGCCCTGGGCGCCGACGGTTTCGCGCCCGTCGGCCCATTGCGCCGCGTCCAGCTGCTGGCGGATCAGGCTGACCTCTTCGGGTACCAGCACGTTGGGGATGTGCAGCAGCATGCGGGTTCCTCGTTGATGCGCGGGAGAGTCCGGCTCTCCCGCGCCTTGGCCATCAGAAACGGACGTCCGCGCTGAGCAGGAAGGTGCGCGGGGCACCCGGGGTGTAACGGTAGCCGCTCTTGTTGATGCTGGCCACGTACTGCTTGTCGAACAGGTTGTAGCCGTTCAAGCGCAGCGACACGTTCTCGTTGATTGCCCAGGACACCACCGCGTCGTAGACCACATACGACTTGGTGAACGCCGGGGTGCCGACGGCACCGTCGGTACCGCGGTGCATGCCGGCGGCATAGCGCACGCCGCCGCCCACGGTAATGCCATGCGGCAGCACGTAGCTGGTCCAGCCGGTGAACGTATCGTCCGGGGTATAGACCAGGTTGTTGGTGCCATCGGCGGCCACCTTGGCGCCATCCTTCACATCGGTGTTCAAGTGGCTGTAGCCAGCGCTGATCGACCAGTTCTCAGACACGCGGCCCACGGCAGACAGTTCAACACCCTTCACCCGCTTGCTGCCGGTCTGGGTGGGGTTGCCGGCGTCGTCCAGCACGGTGGTGTTGATTTCGTTCTCCACATCGGTCTGGAACAGCGCCAGGTTCACCGCCAGCGCATCTTCCATGAAGCCCCACTTGCTGCCCACTTCGAACGTCTTGGCCTTCTGCGGATCCAGCTTCGGGTTGTCGGCGCTGCTGGCCGAGCTGCTCAGCTGGAAGTTGGCACCGCCCGGAGGCTGCTGCGAAATTGCGTAATTGGCGTAGACGCTGACGGTGTCGCCGACCTTGTACAGGGCACCCAGCTTCCAGTTCAGCAGCGTATCGGAGGCTTCCAGCGTGGGATTGCGCAGCACGGTGCCGGTCGGGTTGCTGCCACACACCGGGCCGCCACGGCCGCCACACACCGAGGCGCTGGCGTACTCGGTCTTGTAGTGATCGGCACGCACGCCTGCGGTCAGCAGGAAGCTCTCGCCAAACGACAACGTATCGAACACGTAGGCCGAGGACGTGGTGGTCTTGCCGTGCGCGTCGGCACCGTTGTGCGCCCAGGTCAGTCCAGCCACGTTCCAGTCGGGGTCGTACAGGTTCGCCGCAGGCCAGCTGCTGCCACCGGTGGCGGCCTGGCCCTGGCTGTCCAGTTCTTCGCGGGTGAATTCCAGACCTGCACTCAGGGCGTGGCCCACCGCGCCGGTGTTGAAGTCGGCGCGCAGGTTCACCTGGTCGGTCAGGATGGTGTTGCGCTGGTCCCTGAAGGTCGGCAGGCTGCGCGCGATCGCGTAGGTCGAAAGATCCGCTGCGTTGGTATAAGTGATGTTGCCGGTCGGACGGCCGTTGGCGCCGCGCACGCCGGTGCCCATGAACGCGGTCAGCAGGTAGTCCTGTTCGGTGCGGCCCCAGCGGGCGGTGTTGGTCAGGCGCACGCTGTCGTTGAAGTCATGCTCGAAGCGGAACGTGGCCATCTTGGCGGTCACGTCGTCGTGGTCTGCACGGGTGCCGTAGAAGTTTTCCGGGTCCACCGGATGGCCGGCCAGCGCTTCCAGCGTCGGCTGCGGCGTCCAGCCCGGCAGGCCCAGGGTCGGCACGCCGCCATCGGGCACGTTGTCCTGCTTCACATAGAGCAGGTTGAGGTAATAGCGCGTCTCGGTACCCAGGCCGAAGGCCAGCGAGGGCGCGATGCCCCAGCGCTTGTTCTGCACGTGGTCGCGGCCGGGCTGGTCGCTGTCCTGCCACATGCCGTTGATGCGCAGTGCGCTGGTCGCCCCCAGGGACTGGTTCCAGTCGCCGGTGGTGCGGCGCTGCTGGTCGCTGCCCAGCGAAATGCTGGCCGAGGTCGCATCCTGCAGGTTGGCCTGCTTGCTGACCAGGTTGATCGCACCGGTGGGCGCCGAGCGGCCGTTGTCGGTGCCGGCCGGGCCCTTGGTCACTTCAACCTGTTCGATGTTGAAGACATCGCGCGAGATCGAGCCTAGATCGCGCACACCGTCCACGAACAGGCTGTTGGAGGTGTCGAAGCCTCGCATGAACAGCGCATCGCCGGTGGTGGTGTTGCCGTTCTCACCCGCATAGAAGGTACCCACGCCCGGGCTGTTGCGCAGCGCTTCGGTGAGGGTGGTGGCGCCCTGCTGGTTGAACAGGTCGCTGGTGATGACCTGGATCGTCTGCGGCGTGTCCTGCAGGCGCTGGGTGAATTTCGGCGAGGCGACCTTGTCGGCTTTGTAGCCGCGCGTGGCATGCACGTCGATCTTGTCCAGCGTGCGGGCGTTGTCGGTGGCGTCTGCCATGGCGACGGCGGGCAACGCGGCCAGGCCGAGGCCGGCGGCCAGGCTGGCGGTGGCCAGGGGCAGGGAACGAAGCGGGGAGGCGTGCTTGCGGCTCTTGATCGAGGTCATGGGATGGGCTTTGCCAGATACGGGAAGAGCCCGTCGGCACGGTGGTCGACGGGACAGAAGGCGTGGGGATGGTTGGCGCGGACGCGCGGGTGCGACAGAGGGGCCGGCGGGCGGCTCAGCTCAGCAGTGCGGGTGGTGCATGCGAGGGGGGCTGACGGCGTGCCGCAAGGCGCAGCGGCGCCACGTTACGCACAGGCACGCGCAGGGTCTGCGGGCCCGACGCTGGAACGAGCAGGCACAGGCGATGCAGCAGGGGCGTGCCGTCGCCACCTTCTGCCCCGGACTCGATGCGCGGCGCGACAGGCTCTCGTGGCGGTGATTCGCCTGGCGGCTCGCTGGCGTTGGCATCCAGCGCTGCCGCAGATGGCTGCAGGGTGACGTCCGTAAGGACATCGCGCCCTTCATTCAGCGCCGACCACCCCAGCCACAGCGTCAGCAGCGCGGCCACGAGCAGTGGCCACCCCTGGCGGGCGCGCTGGCACAGCGTGGCGGTGGCTGCGGGCGAAGCCATGGAGCGGTTCGTTACAAACCGTTACGAAGTCGGGCCGAAGGATAACATCAACGATAATGATTCGCATCTGCGCGTTTGGCAGGGGTTCGTAAGCGGCGCGCAGGGGCGCTGGGGGGGCGCGCAGAGGACGCGGGTGGCCAATCTGTAGTAGATCCACCCCATGGGTGGATGACGGTCGGCAGGGGGGGGGGGGGCGGCGGGGGGGCGTGGGCGCCCCCGCGCCGAACACACCCGGTCGTCGCGGGGCAAGATGGCGGGGTGCTCGCGGTGTGTCGGGACCTTTGGCACCGCGGTT
>NZ_JBRRCR010000081.1:0-19703 GCF_056759115.1 Stenotrophomonas sp. STEN087
GTGGGCCGTGAAGGTGGGTTTTTGCCGGCCGCTGGCGGGAAACCTCAAATTAAAAAGCGGCTCTGGGTTTCTGCTGGCTGGGCGGGGCGGTGTGGGCTTGCAGGACACGCCGTGAACCCATCCATGGGGGCTCGATGGCGCCTTGCTCGCGTGCGCTGTCCTGCGCACGCGGCAAGACCGGAGTTGGGCGTCCTGCCCAACCCCCCCGCGGCAAGCCTCGGGCCCATGGCGCCAACGGTCCTGCCCACCCACACCGCCCCCCCCCCGACAATTTCCGTGTGACGGCTGGTAGATCCACGCCATGCGTGGATGAGATTTCTCAGATTGGAATCTGATGAGGTGCGCACGTCTCTGTCACGAGGCTTCTACACATCGCTTCGGCATCTGCTGACGTAGGGTGTCCAATCATGACGCGGAGGGGCTGGCCTTCTGGGCAGCTCTCTACCCCGGGTCAGGGCGCGGCGGCGTCCGGCGGGTGCTTCATGGCTCGCTGAAAGACCTGGAAAATGCTTGGTTGTCAGGGAGTTGCTATGCGCTTGACCGGTCTGGCGGGACTGTTGCGTATTAGCTGTAAAGGCAGGCACTGGCCGCCGTAGGGTGGGGTCGGATACAGTTGGCATGTGATGTGCGTCACACTTTTCAGCACATCGTTGAAGGGATGCTAAGGGGGTTTCATGATTGTCCATCGTCCGCTGGCGCTCTGCGTCGGCCTGGCCTGCGCCGCCTTGGCGTTCGGGGCCCATGCTGCTTCGCCGCCGGCCAGTGCCAGCCGCGCTGACCGGATGGCCGAGATCGGCCACTACCGCGACCAGGCCCGCTGGGTGGATGCGCTGGCCGCGATCGAGCGCTCGCAGCTGCAGGAGCCCAACGACCCGCTGCTGTACAAGCTGCAGGTCCTGACCCTTGGCGACATCGGCAATGCCGACCGTGCCTGGCGCCTGTACCAGGCGCGGCCTGAGCTGTTCGATGCCGACCAGAAGGCGCGCCTGGAGGCGAACTACATCGCCAAGCGGGTGAACTGGAGCCTGGCCTACGGCCAGAGCGAAGACAGCCGCCTGGACGAAGCCGAAGCCTCCCTGGCGGAAATGGAGCAGTACGTGCAGCGCGACGGCACGCCGCTGGCGCAGGCGCCGCTGCGCATCCGCATGGACCTCCTGATCCTGCTCAACCGCCTGTCCCGCCATGCCCAGGTGCGCGATGAAGCGCGCGCCCTGCAGCAGGAGGGCCATGCCCTGCCCGATTACGTGCTGCCTGCGGTCGGCGATTCGATGATGGCCACCCAGCACCCGGACGAGGCCATTCCGCTGCTGGAAGCGGCAGTGAAGAACGATCCCTCGCGTTTCCAGTCGCGTTCCGAACTGGCCTACGCCTACCTCGAGACCGAGCAGGCCGAGAAGGCCATCGGCTACCTGCAGACGTGGCAGAAGGACGAGCCGGCATGGCGCTGGGGCGGCGGCAAGAGCCCGTACGCCAACTGGGCGCGCTATGAGGCCGACCTCAACCTGTCGATGATCCGCGCCTACAGCGGCGACCTGTCCACCGCTCAGCGCGAGCTGGAGGCGATGGTCGAGGTCGGACCCGGCAATGGCGGGCTGCAGACCGCGCTGGGCAGCGTCTACCAGATGCGCGGCTGGCCGCGGCGGGCACTCGAACGCCACCAGATGGCCTACACCCTCGACCCGCGCGACGTCTCGCCGCGGATCGGCATGTACGAATCCTACGTGCAGCTGCAGCGCGACGACCTCGCGCGGCCGCTGCATGACGATCTGCTCGAGCGTTACCCCAACCAGCCTTCGGTCCAGCGCATGGACCGTGACTGGCGTGCGCACCGCGGCTGGCAGCTGCAGGCTACCGTGGAAGGCGGCCGCAGTTCCGGCGGCGGCGGCAGCTCGCCGCTGGGCAACGACGACCTGCACTACGGCACCGAAGTGGCCTCGCCCATCCTCGATGACCGCTGGCGCCTGTTCGCCTTCGCCGACCGGCGTTCGGTGACGTTCCAGGACCAGAAGATCAATCCCCTGTGGATCGGCGCCGGTGCGCGCTACCGCTTCGGCCGCGTCGATGCCGAGGCCGCGGTGGTGCGGCCCAACGACAGCATCGGCGACACCGGCCTGCGCGGCGGCTTCGGCTGGCAGTTCAACGACCAGTGGCACGCCGGCGTGACCGCCGCGCGCAACGACCCGGAAGCCTCGATGCAGGCGCGCGTGTCGGGCATCACTGCCGACAGCATGGCAGTGGCCGTCGACTACACCCGCAACGAGCTCACCCACTGGAGCCTGGGCGGCAGCCAGTTCCGCTACGACGACGGCAACCGCCGCGACACCCTCAACACTGCGATCGAGCAGCGCCTGCTGACCCGCCCACGCGTGGTCATCGATGGCCTGGGCAGCCTCTACACCAGCCGCGGCTCGCGCGACGACGTGCCCTACTTCAATCCTTCGCGCGACCGCTCGGTGGAGATCGGCCTGCGCATCGACCAGCAGTTGTGGCGTCACTACGAACGCCACTTCCGCCACCGCCTGACGGTGTCGCTGGGTGATTACTGGCAGGAAGGCTTCGGCAGCTCGCTCATTCCCACGGTGGCCTACCGCCATGAATGGCAGTTCGGCCAGGGCAGGATCTTCGAGTACGGCGTGAGCTGGTCGCGGCCGGTCTACGACGGCCAACGTGAACGTCACATCGGCTTCGATGCCGCGCTGCGCTGGGGAGAGTGAGATGGAACGGATGCTTCGAAACCTGATGACCGTGCTGCTGCTGGGACTGGTGCTGCTGGCCCTGCCGGCCGCTGCCCAGGAGCGCGACCTGGATTCGGCCGACAACGGCCTGCTGGTGCTGAGCTACCACGACATCCGCGACGATGTGCGTGAGAAGGGCGATGCCGATGCCTACGCGGTCAGCACGCAGAACTTCGCTGCGCACCTGGACTGGCTCAGCGCGCACGGCTACCACCCGATCTCGCTGTCGCAGCTGATCAAGGCCTCGCGCGGCGAAGCCCAGCTGCCGCCGCGGCCGGTGCTGCTGACCTTCGACGATGGCCTGCGCAGCGTCTACAGCCGCGTCTATCCGCTGCTGCGTGCCTACAACTACCCCGCGCTGGTGGCGGTGATCACCGACTACGTCGACATGGCCCCGGGCCGCACCATCGATTACGGCTACCGCCCGTTCGGCCACGATGATTTCCTGACCTGGGACCAGCTGCGGGAGATGCAGTCCAGCGGCCTGATCGAACTTGCCAGCCATACCGACAACCAGCACCACGGCGTGCAGTCCAACCCGCAGGGCAACCAGACCCCGGCGGTGATCACCCGCACCTACGATCCGCAGACCCAGCACTATGAGACCGCGCAGCAGTACGAAAAGCGCCTGCGCGACGATCTCGCGCTGAGCGTCAAGCGCATCCAGAAGGAACTGGGCGTCACCCCGAAGGCGATCGTGTGGCCGTATGCGGCCTACAACAAGCTGAGCAACGACATCGCCGAACAACTGGGCATGCCGGTGTCGTTCGACCTGGAAGGCCGCAGCACGCCGGTCACTTCCGACCTGCACGGCCTGGCCCGCCTGCTGGTGACCAACAACCCGAACGTCAGCTCGCTGGCCTTCGAGCTGCGCCGCAATGTCAGCCTGGATGGCACGCGTGCGCTGCAGATCGACATGGATGCGGTCTACGACCCGGACCCGGCACAGCTGGCACGCAACCTCGACAAGCTGATCGACCGCGTCAAGAAGGTGGGCCCGACCCACGTCTATCTGCAGGCCTTCGCCGATCCCGACGGCAACAACACGGCCGACGCGCTGTACTTCCCCAACCGCCACATGCCGATGCGCGCGGACCTGTTCAACCGCGTGGCCTGGCAGCTGAAGACCCGTGCCGGGGTGAAGGTCTATGCCTGGCTGCCGGTGCTCGGCTATGAGCTGCCGGATGCAGCGCAGCGCTCCGCGCTGGGCATCGCCAGCCCGGAACGCGACGGCATGTACCGGCTGGACTTCACCAAGCCGCAGGCGCGGCAGATCATCAAGGACATCTACGAAGACCTGGCGATCAATTCGTACTTCGAAGGCCTGCTGTTCCATGACGACGCCTATGTACGCGACACCGAGCTGGCACAGCTGCCGCAGGAAGGCGCCGATGGCGGCCGCACCCAGGCGCTGATCGACTTCACCCTGGAGCTGCGCGACACCGCCCAGCGCTGGCGGCCGAAGCTGGGCACCGTGCGCAACCTGTACGCGCAGCCGGTGCTGGAACCGCAGAGCGCCAGCTGGTTCGCCCAGCGCCTGGACCTGTTCAACCAGGCCTATGACCGCACCGCGCTGATGGCGATGCCGTGGATGGAAGGCAGCAAGCACCCCGAGCGCTGGCTCGACCGCCTGGTCACGGCGGTACGCGCGCACGACCCCGACCTGAAGCACACGATGTTCGAGCTGCAGACCGTGGACTGGCGCACGCAGACGCCGATCAGCGGCCAGCGCCTGCGCGCGCAGGTCCGCCGGCTGCAGGCACAGGGCGTGCGCCATTTCGCGTGGTACCCGGACGATTTCATCGCCGACAAGCCGTCGACCACGGACGCGCGCGCCGCGATGTCCGCGCGCAACTTCCCGTACCCGGAGAAGTGACATGGACATGAGCCCCTGGCTGTATGCCCTGTTCCAGTTCGCCTTCTTCTACCCGATGGTGATGGCGTTCTTCTGGATGTCGGGCGGCCTGTACTACTTCTTCCGCCGCGAGCGGAAGTCGCGACCGCGCAACGATCCGCCGCCGATGGACAGCTACCCGTTCGCCACGCTGCTGATTCCCTGCCACAACGAATCGGACAACCTGGACGACACCATCGGCGCCGCGCTGGCGCAGCGCTATCCGGACTTCGAAGTGATCGCCATCAATGATGGCAGCAGCGACGATACCGGTGCCCGCCTGGATGCGCTGGCCGCCCTGCACCCGCGCCTGCGCGTGGTGCACCTGGACCGCAACCTGGGCAAGGCCAATGCGCTGCGCATGGGTGCCCTCGCCTCGCGCTCGGAGTACCTGGTGTGCATCGACGGCGACGCGATGCTGGAAGAGTTCGCCATGCACTGGATGGTCTGGCACCTGACCAGCGGCCCGCGCGTGGGCGCGGTGACGGGCAACCCGCGCATCCGCAACCGCTCCACCCTGCTCGGCCGCCTGCAGGTGGCCGAGTTCTCCTCGATCATCGGCATGATCAAGCGCGCGCAGCGCGTGTACGGGCGCATCTTCACCGTGTCCGGGGTGATCGCCGCGTTCCGCCGCACGGCCCTGCACCGCATCGGCTACTGGGCCGACGACATGGTGACCGAGGACATCGACATCAGCTGGCGCCTGCAGCTGGACCACTGGGACATCCGCTACGAACCCAACGCGCTGTGCTTCATCCTGATGCCGGAGACGCTGAAGGGACTGTGGCGGCAGCGCCTGCGCTGGGCCCAGGGCGGCGTGGAAGTGCTGCTGCGGCACGGCTCGTCGTTGTTCAGCTGGCGCAAGCGACGCATGTGGGGCGTGCTGCTGGAGTACATCCTCAGCGTGTTCTGGGCGTACACCATGCTGCTTATCGTGGTGCTGTGGGCGCTGGGCAAGTTCATGTCGCTGCCGGCCCCGCTGTACATCGAGACGCTGCTGCCGCAATGGCACGGCGTGATCCTGGCCCTGGTCTGCCTGCTGCAGTTCGCCAGCAGCCTGATCATCGACCGTCGTTACGAAACCCACATTGGACGCAACTACTTCTGGGTCATCTGGTACCCGATGGCGTACTGGTTGATCAGCCTGTTCACCACCCTGGTGGCGCTGCCGAAGACGCTGTTCAAGCGCCGCGGCAAGCGTGCCACCTGGGTCAGCCCTGACCGGGGGATCCGATGAACGCCGTACGTGGCACGAGCGAAAAGAAGTCGTCCAACCGCTTTGATTCGCGGTTGATCCAGAAGTCGCGCCAGCAGCCGCACCTGCAGCGCACGGCCTGGGGCTTCGTGACCCAGGCATTCTGGGGTTTCTACTTCTACCTGTGGGCACCGCTGGTGACCCTGGTGTCCTGGCTGCTGGGCGGGCACCTGGCCTACGTGCAGCTGTACCAGCACAGCCAGCATGTGGATCCGTTCGTGATGATCGCGCTGCCGGTCATCCTGGTCTGCTGTTCGCTGCTGCTGATCGCCTGGGCCGAATACAACCGCTATCGGTTTGGCGGCAAGGAACGGCGCGCGCCGCGCGAGGATTCCAGCCGCGAGGACATCGCGCATGCGCTGGGTGCCAGCGATGTGCTGGCCGAGCAGCTGATGAATGCGAAGGCGGTGACGCTGCACATGGATGACAACGCGCGGCCGGTGGGGATGACGCGGCAGCCGCTGTTGTAAGGGCTGGGTGTTGTTTTTGCAGGGCTTGCAGCCCTGCACCTGCTTCAATCAACGGCAACGTCAACTTCAAAAGCCAGAGCGGCATTCCGAGGGATGGCTGGGCACTGTGGGTTTGCGGGGACGCCGTAACCCCCCCTCAACCGGACCCACCCCGCCAACCCACGGAATGCACGCGTTTGACGTTGACGTTGACGTTGATTCAAAGCAGGTGCAGGGCTGCAAGCCCTGCAAGACAACCCCCTACCGGGTCTGGCCTTCGCCGCGCACCACGAAACGTTCGACCGTCAGCGCTTCCAATCCCATCGGCCCATAGGCATGCAGCCGCGTGGTGGAAATACCGATCTCGCTGCCCAACCCCAGCTGACCGCCATCGGAGAAGCGAGACGACGCATTGACCATCACCACCGCCGAGCGCAGTGCGTTGACGAAGCGCTCGGCATTGGCCGTGTCCTCGGTAGCGATCACTTCGGTGTGGTCGGAGGTGTAGGTGCGGATATGCGCGATGGCCGCGTCGAGATCGTCGACCACGCGCACCGCCAGCACCAGGTCGAGGAACTCGGCCGCGTAATCCTCATCGGTGGCGGCCGTACTGCCCGGCAGCAGCGGCTGCGCGCGTTCGTCGGCACGCAGCTGCACGCCACGTTCGCCCAGCGCCTGCGCCGCGCGCGGCAGGAACGCCTCGGCAACGTCGCGGTGCACCAGCAGCGTCTCCAGCGAATTGCAGGCCGCCGGGCGGCTGCACTTGCCATCCACCAGCAGGGCAACGGCCTTGTCCAGGTCGGCGCTGGCATCCACGAACAGGTGGCAGACGCCCTTGTAATGCTTGATGACCGGCACGCGCGCGTGCTCGGCCACGAAACGGATCAGCCCTTCGCCACCACGCGGAATGGCCAGGTCGATCAGCTCGTGCAGTTGCAGCAGCTCCAGCATCGCTTCGCGACGCAGGTCGGTCAGCACGGTCACCGCGGCCGGCGGCACGCCGTTGGCCTGCATCGCCGCGGCCAGTGCCTGGGCGATGGCGGTGTTGGAATGGATCGCCTCCGAGCCACCGCGCAGGATCACGCCGTTGCCGGCCTTCAGGCACAGCGCGGCGGCTTCGGCGGTCACGTTCGGGCGCGCTTCGTAGATCATCGCGATCACGCCCAGCGGCACGCGCACCTTCTGCACGCGGATGCCGTTGGGGCGCACGTCGTCGCGGGTCACCTGCCCCACCTGGTCCGGCAGCGCGGCTACTTCGCGCACGGCCTCGGCCATCGCGAACAGGCGCGCCGGATCCAGTGCCAGGCGGTCGAGCATCGCACTGCCGACGCCCTTCTCGCGTGCAGCGGCGAGGTCACGGGCATTGCCGGCCAGGATCAGCCCGGCGTTCATTTCCAGTGCCTGGGCCATGGCCTGCAGCAGCTTGCCGCGTGCGGCGCTGTCCAGGCCAGCGACCACCTGGGCCGCGTCACGGCAGGCACGTGCCTGCGCTTCGATCTCACTCATGGGGGTGTCCTGCAGTCCGGTCATGGCAGCACCAGGTCGTCGCGATGGACGACGGTACCGCCGTAGTTGTAGCCGAGCACGGCCTGGATGTCGCGCGAATGGCGGCCGGCGATGCGGCGCACGTCATCGGCGGCGTACTGGCTGACGCCACGGGCGACGCAGAGGCGTCCCTGTGGCGCGTTCCAGCACACCTGCACCATGTCGCCGCGGCGGAAATCGCCGTCGGCACCGGTGATGCCGCCGGGCAGCAGCGAGGCGCCCTTCTCGCGCATCGCCTGCGCGGCACCGGCATCGACCAGGATCGCGCCCTCGGCCAGCGGTGCGTGACGCAGCCAGTGCTTGCGTGCGGCCTCGCGGCTGCGCGCGGCGTGGATGCGCGTGCCGAACAGACGGTCCTGTGCCAACGCACGCACCACGTCGCCGCTGCGGCCGTTGAACAGATAGGTTTCGATACCGAGCCGGCCGGCCTTGGCCGCGGCTTCCAGCTTGGTGCGCATGCCGCCGGTACCGGCGCGCGAACCGGCACCGCCGGCCATCGCCAGCACCGCGTCATTCAGTTGGGGCACGTCATGCAGCGGGCGCGCGTCGGCGACGGTGCGCGGGTCGGCGCTGTACAGCCCGTCGATGTCGGTGGCGATGAACAGCGCATCGGCATCGACCAGCGCGGCCACGGTGGCAGCGAGATTATCGTTGTCGCCCAGCTTGAGTTCGTCCACCGACACCGTGTCGTTCTCGTTGACCACCGGCAACGCGCCCAGGCGCAGCAGCTCGGTCAGCGTGGCGCGCGCATTGAGGTAACGGCGGCGGTTGCGCAGGTCGTCATGGGTCAACAGTACCTGCGCCACCGGGCGTTCGAAGAAGCGCTGCCAGAGGCCGATCAGCTGTGCCTGGCCGAGCGCCGCCAGGGCCTGCCGCGCGGCCATCGCCGCACCGGGCTCATCGGCACGCGGCAGGATGGCGCGGCCGGCGGCGACCGCGCCGGACGAGACGATGACCACCTCGCGGCCGGCCAGCACATTGGCCGAGACGAACTGGGCCAGGCCCAGCGCATGGCGCGGCGACAGGCCACCGCCATCGGCGGCCAGCAGGCTGCTGCCGACCTTCAGCACGGCACGCCGCCACGGCGGCAGCGCTTGTTCGGGGAACGGCGAGGCGACGTGGGTGGCGTGCAGGGTCATCAGGTGCGCCTCAGCGGGTGTTCCATTCGTGCACGGTCAGGTGCGAGGCCTGCATCGTCACCAGCGGATCGGTGGCGACGATGGCCTGCGCTTCGGCCAGGCTGCCCACGTTGCACAGCAGGTAGGCGCCGCCCGTGCCATCGCTGAAGCCACCGGTCAGCTGCAGCTGGCCGCGCTCGCGCAGCGCATCGAGGAAATCCAGGTGCGGCTGCACGGCGGCGGCGTTGAAGTCGGGCCGGCGCATCGCCAGCACCAGATAGACGATGCCCGCCATCAGGCCAGCGCCTGCCAGCGCGTGCGCAGCTCATCCAGGCGCAGGTCGGCGGCCGAACCGGGCGACACGCGCGCCGCCAGGCTGCCTTCCGGCGTGCGGCCCTGCCCTGCACTGTCGGCACCGGCGGCAGCGGCCTTGTAGGCCTCACGGAACGGCACGCCGGCCACGGCGGCTTCCACCGCCACGTCGGTGGCATACATGCCCGAATCGATCGCCGCACGCAGCTTGTCGTCGCGCCATTCCAGGTTTGCCAGCAGCGCCGGCAGCAGTTCCAGCGCAGCGAGGCCGCGGCCGAAGCCGTGGAAGATGGCGCCCTTGGACGACTGCAGGTCGCGGTGGTAACCCGACGGCAGCGACAGCAGCTGCTCGATCTCGGTGCGTGCGGCAGCGACGCTGGCGTGGGTGGCGCGCATCAGTTCAATCACGTCCGGGTTGCGCTTGTTCGGCATGATCGAACTGCCGGTGGTGTACTGCGCCGGCAGTGCGACGAAACCGAACTCGGCGCTGGTGAACAGCGAAAGATCCCAGGCGATGCGGCGCAGGTCGAGGGTGGCGCCACCCAGCGCTTCCAGTGCGGCGAGCTCGAACTTGCCGCGCGACAGCTGCGCGTAGATCGGCGAGATCTGCATGCGCGCAAAGCCCAGCGCAGCGGTGGTGTGTTCGCGGTCCAGCGGCAGATTCACGCCGTAACCGGCGGCAGTGCCCAGCGGATTGGCGTCGACCAGCGCATGGGTATCACGCGCACGCACGGCGTTGTCGATGAAGGCCTCGGCCCAGCCGGCCCACCACATGCCCGCCGAGGACACCACAGCGCGCTGGATGTGGGTGTAGCCGGGAATCGGCAGGTCCTTCTCGGCCTGCGCGCGGTCCAGCGCGACCTTGGCCACTTCGGCGCTGAGCTGGGCCACGCGCTGCAGCTTTTCCTTCAGCCACAGGCGGGTGGCGACCAGGATCTGGTCGTTGCGGCTGCGGCCGGTGTGGATCTTGCGGCCGGCATCGCCCAGGCGCTCGGTCAGGCGCGCTTCGATGGCCGAGTGGCCATCCTCGTACTGCGTATCGAGCACGAAGCGGCCTGCGCGGAAGTCCTGCGCCAGCACCTCCAGTTCGCGCAACAGGCCTTCCAGCTCGTCGGCGCTGAGGATACCGATGTGCTGCAGGCCCTGCGCGTGCGCGGCGCTGGCGGCGATGTCGTGCAGGAAGAATTCGCGATCGAGGATCACGTCATCGCCGGCGAGGAAGGTCTGGATCTGGGCGTCGACGGCGACGCCGGGCTTCTGCCAAAGAAGGTCTGCCATGGGGGGCTCCGGGAATGCGGTAACTAAGCGATGTCAGTGCGGCGATGTCAGTGCGGGATCGACGTCAGTTCGTCGATGCCCAGCGCGAGGTTGAGGTTCTGCATGGCCTGGGTGGCCGCGCCCTTGAGCAGGTTGTCCAGGGTCGCCACCACCACCACCCGCTTGTTGCCCGGGGCCAGGGTGAAGCCACCGACCTGCGCGCCATGGCGGCCGGCGATGTGGCTGACCCACGGCGCTTCGTCCACGATCTCCACCAGCGGCTCACCGGCGTAGGCCTGCTGGAAGCGCTCGACGATCTGCTCGCGGGTCTGCGCGCGGTTCAGCCACAGGTTGGCGGTAAGGGTGATGCCACGGAAATGCGGGGCCACGTGCGGCATGAACTCGACCGGCACGCCCAGCTGCGCGGAGACTTCGCGCTCGTGCATGTGGTTGGTCAGCGAATACGGCATCAGGTTGTCGGCCAGCAGCTCGGGATTGTTCTTGTCCGAGGGCGAGGTGCCGGCGCCGGAGTAACCGGAGACGCCGAAGCACTGCGGCGGGCCCGCCAGCAGGTCCAGCAGCGGGTGGATCGCCAGCTGCATCGCGGTGGCGTAGCAGCCCGGGTTGCTGATGTGCTTCTGGCCCTGGTAACGGCCGCGGGTCAGTTCCGGCAGGCCGTAGTACCACTGGCCGTCGAAGCGGTAATCAGCCGACAGATCGACGATCACGGTCTCCGGCCTGACAGCCTGGATGGCGGCCACGAACGGTGCGGCCAGGCCATTGGGCAGGGCCAGGATCACCGCGTCCACGCCCTTGGCAGCCACAGCATCGGCGTCCAGGTTTTCGTAGTGCAGCTCACCGGTGTACTCCGGGTGATGGTCGGCGAGCGGCTTGCCGTCCAGTTCGCGCGAGGACACGAAGGCGAGCTGCAGGCGCGGGTGCGCGGCGACCAGCTTGATCAGCTCGGCGCCGGTGTGGCCGCGGGCACCGACGATGCCCAGGGTATAAGTCGAATCGTTCATGCGTGATGGTCCAGGCGGTGCTGCAGGTGGCGCTTCACGCCCTGCCATTCCGCGTCGATGATGGAAAAGATGACGGTGTCGCGCGGCGTGCCGTCGGCATGCCGGGTGTAGTTGCGCAGCACGCCGTCCTGCTTCGCGCCCAGGCGGGCGATGGCGGCGCGCGAGGTGTGGTTGAACCAGCTGGTTTCCAGTACCACGCTGATGCAGCCCAGGGTCTCGAAGGCGTGCTGCAGCAACAGCAGCTTGGCCTCGGTGTTGACCCCGGTGCGCTGCACGCGCGGGGCGTACCAGGTGTAGCCGAGGCTGAGCCGCGGCACGCCCGGCTCCAGCGCATAGAACCGCGTGCTGCCGACGATCACGCCGGCCGCATCGCGGATCACGAACGGCAGCACCTTGCCTTCGGCCTGCACGTCCAGCGCGGCCTGAACGTAGTGCCCTGCCCGCTCCGGCGACGGCACCTGGGTGTACCAGAGCTGGTCCAGGCCGCTGCCTTGCAGCGCCGCGGCCAGGCCGGGCACATGCTCAACCTGCAGCGGCTCCAGCATCACGTGCTGGCCGCGCAGGGTGGGTACGGTGGACCAGGCATCGGCGTGGTTCATCGCGCTCAGTCCTTCAGGCTCGGCGGGCGCGCGGCGCAGTGGTCGACGTAGGTCCTGATGCGGTCGATGCCATCGGCGCCGAACCAGAACACCTTCCAGGTGTTCTGCTTGTAGCAGCCATCGGATTCGGCGTAGTAGAAGTGGTTGATCGGGTTGCCGTTGCGCGAGCGCCAGAACAGCTGCGGGGTTTCTTCCAGCATCACGTTCCAGACCGCACGGCCCAGGCCCTCGCCCTGCGCATCATCGAGCACGGCGAACTTGTCCAGGTACACGCCTTCGGCTTCGTCGGTGAGGATGACCGCGGTGCGGTAGTTCTCGCTGACATAGGCGCGCAGCAGCTTGGTCTTCTCGAAATAATCCGGCACCAGGGTGCGGCCGAAGCTGGATTCGATCAGGCCCTTCAGGCGCGGCAGGTCCAGTTCGTCCCAGCCGGTGGCGCGCAGCACTTTCTCGCCCTTGCGCACCAGCGTGCCCGAGCCTTTGTGGGTGAACAGTTCCTTGGCCAGGTCGGCCGGGCGGGTGATCGACACCGACGATTCCAGCGGCAGGCGGTCCAGCAGATCCTTGATCTGCTCGATCTTCACCTTCATGCCGCCGTGGATCCACGGCTGCGCGATCAGGTGGTCGTATTCGGTGGACAGGTTGATCGAATCGATCACGCTGCCCGACTCGTCCAGCAGGCCGCCGGTGCCGGTAAGGAAGATGATCTTGTACGGCTGCAGTTCCTGCACCAGCTCGTTGGCGGCGAAATCGGCGTTGACGTTGAGGATCTGGCCGCCGGCGGTCTCGCCCAGGCTGGTGATGACCGGGATCGAACCGGCACGCAGGCTGGCCTCGATCGGGGCCAGGTTGACCCGCTTCACTTCACCGACCAGGCCGTAGGTGTCCACGTCCAGGTATTCGGCTTCGAACACGCCGCCGGTGATGGAGGTGGCGCGCGCACCGTTCTGCTGCAGGGCCTCGACCAGGCGCAGGTTGGACTGCTGGAACACGCGGCGCACGATCGCCAGCGCTTCCGGCGAGGTCACCCGCAGGCCATTGACGGTCTGCTTCTCGATGCCGGCGGCCGACAGTTCGGCATCCAGCTGCGGGCCGGCGCCGTGCAGCACGATCGGGGTCAGGCCGACTTCCTGCAGGAACGACAGCGAGGAGGTCAGCGCTTCAAGATCATCGCGCAGCACCGCGCCGCCGACCTTGACCACGGCGAAGCGCTTGGCGTCCAGCTGCGAGAAACGCTTGAGGTACTGGCTGATCTCCTTCGCGCTGGCCATGCTGGAAAGCAGGCGCACGATGGTCTGGCGGGTCTGGCGGTGGGGCTGGAGGGCAGGAGACATTTCGGTTTCGTCAGAAGGTAGGTATCAGGCGCCGGCGGCGATGATGCGATGCACGGCGTCGGTGTAGCGCTGCAGCTGGTCCAGCGTCACGAACTCATCGGCGGTGTGCGCCTGGGCGATGTCGCCCGGGCCGAACACCATCGTGGTGTAGCCACCGGCCGAGAACAGCGAGGCCTCGGTCCAGAAGTCCACCGCGTTGCCGATCGGCAGCTCCAGCGCATCGGCCACGTCGCGCGCCAGCAGGCGGCGGTTTTCGGCTTCGGCGATGTCACCGGCCGGCAGGCTGGGGCCACGGAAGGTTTCGGTGAACAGCGCAGCGTCCGGTTCGGCAAAACCGGCGAAGGTGGCCAGCAGCGCATCGATGTCCATCGACGGCAACGGGCGGAAGCCGAAACGCACTTCCGCGGCCGGGGCGATCATGTTGGCCTTGATGCCCCCCTCGACGCGACCGATGTTGAAGCGCAGGCCGGTGAGGCCGCCGAAACGCGCCGAGGCCAGCGATTCCACATGATCCAGCGCGCGGTTGCCCCAGCGCATGGCCTGGTGCAATGCACTGGCCGCCGCATCCTGCTTGCCCGAGGCATGGCCGGCGCGGCCAGCGAACTGCATCAGCACCGAGCTGATGCCACGGTGGGCCAGCACGGCCTCGCTCATGGTCGGCTCGGCCACCAGCACTGCTTCGTACGGCAGGCCACGGGCCAGAAACGCGGCGATGCAGCGCGGGTCGTTGGCTTCCTCGTCGCTGGAGAACAGGAACGCGGCGTCGCCATCGCTGGCGTTGGCCGCGGCCACCAGCGCAGCGGCCGCGCCCTTGATGTCACACACGCCGAGGCCGACCACGCGGTCATCCAGGCGGCGCATCACGTGCGGGTCGGCACTCCAGTGCGGCGAGTCCGGCACGGTATCCAGGTGCACGTTGAACAGGTACTTCGGCGTACCGCGCACGGCATACAGGCTGACCGCACCGGCACCGTGGTCGATCACCTCGACGTTGAACCCGGGCAGGTTCGCGCGCAGGTAATCGAAGATGCCACCGGTGGTGATCGCACGCGGCGGGTTGCGGGTGTCGAAGGACACCAGGGCCTGCAGGTGATCGAGCGTCTGTTCAAGCATGAATCAAAGATCCTGTTGAATTCCGCCGGGCATGGCCCGGCGCTACCGTAATGCGTCTGGTGGAGAGCCCCCTTCTTGTTGAAGGGGGCGCGCCAACGGCGCAGGGTTAAGGCGGAATGCGTGGTCAATCGCTCAGCGATTGACCTGCGCGTACAAGGTCGAGCTCATGCCGAACAGCTTGATGAAGCCTTCGGCCTCTTCCACGCCCCAGTCGGCCGACTGCGCGTAGGTGGCACCCTTGGTGTTGAGCAGGTGCGGCGACTTCACGGCCACCGCGTCGACGCGGCCACCACGGGTTTCCAGCACCACTTCACCGTTGACCTTGGCCTGCGAGGACTTCAGGAAGGCCTCGATGTCGGTCTTCAGCGGGTCGTGGTAGAAGCCTTCGTACACCAGCTCCACCCACTTGCGTGCCACGTCCGGCTTGAAGCGGTTCTGCTGCTTGGTCAGCACGGCATCTTCCAGCGCGCGGTGCGCGGCCAGCAGCGAGACCAGACCCGGGGCCTCGAACACGATGCGGCCCTTCAGGCCGATCACGGTGTCACCGGTGTAGACGCCACGGCCGACGCCGTACGGGGCGAACAGCTTGTTGAGCTGGGCCAGGATCTGGTCACCCGGCAGTGCCTTGCCGTTCAGTTCGACGGCTTCGCCTTCGACGAACTTCAGGGTCACGGTCAGCGCCTGTTCCGGCCACTCGCTGCGCGGTGCGCACCAGCCGCGGGCGCCTTCGCCCGGGGCTTCCCAACGGTCGATCTCGCCGCCGGACATGGTCAGGCCCAGCAGATTCTCGTTGATGGTGTAGGCCTGCTGCTTGGCGCGCACGCCGAAGCCGCGCTCTTCCAGGTACTTCTGCTCGTAGGCGCGGGTCTGGGTGTGTTCCTTCTGGATCTCGCGGATCGGCGCGATGATCTGGTAGTCACCCAGGGCCTTCACGGCCAGGTCGAAGCGGACCTGGTCGTTGCCCATGCCGGTGCAGCCGTGGGCGATGATGTTGGTGCCCAGTTCGGCGGCACGCTTCAGCGCGGCATCGACGATCAGGTAACGGTCGGACACCAGCAGCGGGTACTGGCCCTGGTAGCCTTCGCCGGCCCACACGAACGGCTTGACGAAGCCTTCCCAGATGGCCGGGCCACCGTTGACGGTCTGGTGGCTGGCCACGCCCAGTTCGGCGGCGCGCTTCTCGATGAAATCACGCTCTTCATCATCCACGCCGCCGGTATCGGCGAACACGGTGTGCACGTTGTAGCCGCGCTCCTGCAGGTAGGGCACGCAGAAGCTGGTATCCAGGCCGCCGGAGAAGGCGAGAACGACGTCTTTGTTGCTCATGGGAATCAGGTCCACTTGGGGGGATGGGAATTCGGTAGAGCCGACCGTTGGTCGGCTGGAATGTTGAATTCGCCGCGGGGGGGAGCAGCCGACCAACGGTCGGCTCTACCCTTGTTTGAATCAGCGCCCGGCAACCGCAGCCATGATCGCCTTCTGCACGTGCAGTCGGTTCTCGGCTTCGTTGATGGCGATGCACTGCGGCGAATCCATCACGCCGTCGGTGGCCTTGACGTTGCGGCGCAGCGGCAGGCAGTGGCTGAACACACCGTTGTTGGTCAGCGCCATCTTGCGTTCGTCGACGATGAAGTGCTTGAACTGGTCGCGGATCGGCTTTTCCGGCTCCCAGTTGCCGAAGAACGGCAGCGCGCCCCAGCTCTTGGCGTAGACCACGTCGGCACCGGCGTAGGCGCTGTCGATGTCATGGCTGATCTTCAGCGAACCGCCGCTCTCGGCGACGTTCTGCTCGGCCCAGCCCATGTAGCGGTCGTCGAGGATGTAGTCGGCGGTCGGGCACAGCAGGGTCACGTCCATGCCCATGCGGGTGGCGATGGTCAGCGCCGAGTTGGCCACGGCGGTGTTCAGCGGCTTGGGGTGGTAGGTCCAGGTCAGCACGTACTTCTTGCCGCGCAGGTCCTGGGTGCCGAAGTGTTCCTGCAGCGCCATCACGTGGGCCAGTTCCTGGCACGGGTGGGTGATGGTCTCCATGTTGATGACCGGCACCGGCGAGTACTTGGCAAAGCTGTTGAGGACGATGTCCTGGCGGTCGTAGGCCCAGTCCTGGAACTTGGGGAACGCACGCACGGCGATGATGTCGCAGTAGCGGCCAAGCACCTTGGCTACTTCCGCGATGTGCTCCTCCATGTCGCCGTCCATCACCGTGCCGAGGTTGAACTCGATCGGCCACGCATCCTTGCCCGGCTGCAGCACCACCGCGTGGGCGCCGAGCTGGAACGCGCCCAGTTCGAAGCTGGTGCGGGTGCGCATGGACGGGTTGAAGAACACCAGCGCGATCGACTTGCCCTTGAGCTGGTCGCCGAGCTTGTTGCGCTTGAACAGCGCGGCCTGGGTCAGCAGCGCGTCAAGATCGCTGCGGCTCCAGTCCTGGGTGTTCAGGAAGTGCTTGGGGGACATCATCTTTCCTTGCGTGGCGGCGCCGGTGGTTCGACGCGGTGGAAGGGAGAACAGGGAAACAGGGTGGAGCGAAAAAGTTGCAGATGAAGCTTTCGGAACATGCATTTTTGAAGCGCGGAAACGAAAAAACCCAGCCGGGAGGCTGGGTTTTCATCGGACGAACAGCAGAAAGCTCCGGTTACCCAGCGAGGATGTGGGGTTCCGGTCGACGGGCACGCGACGTCATGCCAGTGGCCTGGCGGGCGGCGCTGCTGTCGTGCTGGAAGTCGGTGAGCTTCATGGTCGATTATCTTTGCATGGGGGCGGGGTCGGCGCAAGACCCTGCGGCCAGGCAGATCAGGGGGTACCGGCGGTGGCCTGTTCCGGGCCCACCCACGGGGTGATCGACACCCGGATCTTCAGCCGGTTGCCCGGGTCTTCAGGCAGCCGCGAGCGGTACTTGGTGCCCTTGTAGACGTAGTCCACGTCATAGGCGATGGGCCGGCGGAACTCACGCCCGACCGGCACGATCTTGCAGTCGCGGGTCAGCATGGGGCCGTTGTTGGCCGGGGCCGGGGTCGGATTCTCGGCGGCCACCTCCTGGGCGGCCTCCTCGTCGCTGCGCTTGAACATCGAGCGCACCGAGTCCCAGAAGCGGCCGATCCGGCCCTTGTCTTCCACCGGCTCCTCGCCGGTCACGTTGACCGGGGCCAGGGTGCGGGTCGAGATCGGCTCGCAGTGCTCCTCGGTCCGGGTCGCGCGCAGGGTCTGGAACACCGGCTCGACGTTCAGCACCTGGGCGTAGTCGAACTTCACGTTCTCCACGATCACCACGCGGTTGCGGGGTTCGGCCTCCTGGGCCTGGACCACGACCGGCGCCGCCGACAGGCAGGCCAGGGTCAGCAACGCGGTGGATTTCATTGGCGATGGAAGAAAGGGCACGGCGATAGTGTAGGCAGTGACGACCGGCAGGGGCTGAACATTACCCGTCCGCGCAGTTCCTGCCCACCCCTCGGCGCCCCCCTGCCCCGCCCGGCGGCCGTCGGCCATCCCCCCATTGGGGCCCGACACGTTCTAAAATCACAGGCTTGTCCCCCAGCCACAGCCCCATGACCCTGCGCCTGCACAACAACCTGACTCGCCAGCTCGAACCGTTCACCCCGATCGACCCGGCCTGTCCGACCCTGTATGTGTGCGGCCCGACGGTCTACAACTACGTGCACATCGGCAACGCCCGTGGCCCGGTGGTGTTCGGGGTGCTGGCCGACCTGCTGCGGCGCCGTTTCGGTGGCCTGCGCTACGCGCGCAACATCACCGACGTGGACGACAAGATCAACAACGCCGCGCGTGAGCAGGGCGTGCCGATCAGCACCATCACCGACAAGTTCGCCGCCGCCTACCGTGAAGACATGGCCGCGCTGGGCGTGGTGCCGCCGGACATCGAGCCGGAGGTGACCGCGCACATGCCGCAGATCATCACCATGATCGAGCAGCTCATCGCCAACGGGCATGCCTACGCCGCCGAGGGCCACGTGCTGTTCGCGGTGGCCAGCTTCGACGGCTACGGCAAGCTGTCGCGCCGTGATCCGGAGGAAATGCTGGCCGGTGCCCGCGTCGAGGTGGCCCCGTACAAGCGCGATGCCGGCGATTTCGTGCTGTGGAAGCCGTCCAGCGACGACCTGCCCGGCTGGGAATCGCCGTGGGGCCGTGGCCGCCCGGGGTGGCACATCGAATGCTCGGCGATGGCCGCCGCCCACCTGGGCGAGACCATCGACATCCATGCCGGTGGCGTGGACCTGCAGTTCCCGCACCACGAGAACGAGATCGCGCAGAGCGAATGCGCCCACGGCGGCAGGATCTTCGCCCGCTTCTGGATGCACAACGGCATGCTCAACTTCGGCGGCGCCAAGATGAGCAAGTCGCTGGGCAACATCGAACGCGTGCACGATCTGGTGCGCCAGCACCCGCCCGAGGCGCTGCGCCTGGCCCTGCTGTCAGCCCACTACCGGCAGCCGCTGGACTGGTCCGACGCACTCATCGAACAGTCCGCGCGCACCCTGGACCGCCTGTACGGCACCCTGCGCGACCTGGCCGACGTCACCGCCACGGCGGCGATCCCGGCGGCCGTCGAGGCGACCCTGGACGACGACCTGAACACCCCGCAGGCGCTGGCCGAAGTGGCCCGCATCGCCGGTGAGGCGCGCCGCGCCACCGACCCGGCCGAACGCGCGCGCCTGAAGGGCGAACTGCTCGGCGCCGGCCTGGCCCTGGGCCTGCTGCAGGCCGAACCGGCGCAGTGGTTCGGCACCGCGGCCAGCGAAGGCGACGACGATGCGCGCATCCAGGCGCTCATCGACGAGCGCGCCGCCGCCAAGCAGGCCCGTGATTTCGCCCGCTCCGACGCCATCCGCGACCAGCTGGCCGCCGAGGGCATCGTGCTGGAAGACACCCCGCAGGGCGTGCGCTGGGTGCGCAAGCGCGCCTGACCCGCCCTGCCCCGTGGCCGGCGCGGCCCGCCCCGCCCCCACAGTAGAGACCGTTGTGACCGCCACCCCGGTACCGCGTGAACCCACCCCCCCCGCAGCCCCGGCCCCCCACGCCGCCGCATTCGCGTTGATCCGCGCCTGGTCCGCG
>NZ_JBRRCR010000082.1:0-19674 GCF_056759115.1 Stenotrophomonas sp. STEN087
GCGGGCCGGGGGGCCGCGGGCGGGGCCGGGGGGGGGGGGGGCCGGGCGCGGCGCGGCGCCGGGGGCCCCGGGGGGGGGCCTCCCCCGCGCGCCGCGGGCCATTGCCCGGCGAGCGCGCCGCGCGGCATCACGCAGGCCCCAGGCGCTACACTGGCAGCCCCGTTGCAGCCTGTTGCCCGACCATGTCCGACCTGCTCAGCCGCACCCACGCCATCGCCCTGGACGCCGCCGATCCGCTGCGCCCGCTGCGTAACGAATTCCTGATTCCGCGCCATGGCGGCGGTGAACAGACCTACTTCGTCGGCAACTCGCTGGGCCTGCAGCCGCGTGGCGCGCAGGCCGCCGTGCAGGAAGTGATGAAGCAGTGGGGCGATCTGGCCGTGGAAGGCCACTTCACCGGCCCCACCCAGTGGCTGTCCTACCACCGCCTGGTCAGCGCACAGCTGGCCCGCGTGGTCGGTGCGCTGCCCAGCGAAGTGGTGGCGATGAACACGCTGAGCGTGAACCTGCACCTGATGATGGTCAGCTTCTACCGCCCCACCACCGAGCGCCCGGTCATCCTGATGGAAGCCGGCGCGTTCCCGACCGACCGCCATGCGGTGGAAGCGCAGATCCGCTTCCACGGGTTCGACCCGGCGGACTGCCTGGTGGAAGTGCAGCCGGACGAAGCCAACGGCACGATTTCGATGGCCGCCATCGAGCGCGCCATCGTCGAGCACGGCGCGCGCCTGGCGCTGGTGCTGTGGCCGGGCGTGCAGTACCGCACCGGCCAGGCCTTCGACCTCGATGCGATCACCCGTCTCGCGCGCCTGCAGGGCGCCCGCATCGGTTTCGACCTGGCTCATTCGGTCGGCAACCTGCCGCTGCACCTGCACGATGTCGCGCCGGATTTCGCGGTGTGGTGCCACTACAAGTACCTCAACAGCGGCCCGGGCGCCGTGGCCGGTGCCTTCGTGCACGAACGCCACCACCGCGACACCACCCTGCCGCGTTTTGCCGGCTGGTGGGGCCACGATGAAGCGACCCGCTTCCAGATGGCGCCGCAGTTCACCCCGGCCATCGGTGCTGAAGGCTGGCAGCTGAGCAACCCGCCGATCCTTGGCCTGGCCCCGCTGCGCGCATCGCTGGACCTGTTCGAGCGTGCCGGCATGGAAGCGCTGCGCCGCAAGTCGCTGGCCCTGACCGGCCTGCTCGATGCGCTGGTGCGCGCGCGCCTGCCGCAGGTGCTGGACATTGTCACTCCGTCCGAACCGGAACGCCGCGGCTGCCAGCTGTCGCTGCGGGTGCTCGCCGGCCGCGAACGTGGCCGCGCCCTGTTCGAACACCTGCGCGCCATCGGCGTGCTCGGTGACTGGCGCGAACCGGACGTGATCCGCATCTCGCCCACCCCGCTCTACAACCGCTACCTGGACGTGCACCACTTCGTCGAGGAAGTGGAAGCCTGGGCCGGCCTGTAAGCCGCCCCCTCCCCTGCTTCTGGACAGTTCGTTGATCGCACACGCATCCCGCTCGTTGAGCATCATCGGCGCCGGCCTGGCCGGTTCCCTGCTGGCCATCCTGCTGTCACGGCAGGGCTGGCGCATCACCCTGTACGAGCGCCGCGGCGATCCGCGCGTGGCCGACTACGAAAGCGGCCGCTCGATCAACCTGGCACTGGCCGAGCGCGGCCGCAACGCGCTGCGCCAGGCCGGCGTCGAAGACGAGGTGATGGCCCGCGCGGTGATGATGCGCGGACGCATGGTGCACCCGCGCGAGGGCGAACCGCAGCTGCAGCGCTACGGCCGCGACGACAGCGAAGTGATCTGGTCGATCCACCGCAGCGACCTGAACACCACGCTGCTGGAACTGGCCGAACAGGCCGGCGCCACCGTGCACTTCCACCGCCGCCTGCACACCGTCGATTTCGATGCCGGCTACGCGCGCTTCATCGATGACCGCGACGACAGCCCGCACGACATCCGTTTCGACACGCTGATCGGTGCCGACGGTGCCGGCTCGGCGCTGCGCGGTGCGATGAACCGGCGTGCGCCGCTGGGTGAGGACATCGCCTTCCTCGACCATTCCTACAAGGAACTGGAAATCCCGCCTGCGGCCGACGGCAGCTTCCGCATCGAGCGCAATGCGCTGCACATCTGGCCGCGCGGCCACTACATGTGCATCGCCCTGCCGAACCACGAAGGCACCTTCACCGTCACGTTGTTCCTGCCGAACAAGGGTGATCCGAGTTTTGCAACGGTCAACTCCGGTGCGCAGGCCGAGGCGCTGTTCGCCCGCGAGTTCGCCGATACGCTGCCGCTGATCCCGGATCTGCGCGCGGACTGGGAACAGCATCCCCCGGGCCTGCTCGGCACGCTCACCCTTGAGCGCTGGCACCAGGCCGGCCGCGCCGTGCTGATCGGCGATGCCGCGCACGCGATGGTTCCCTTCCACGGCCAGGGCATGAACTGCGCCTTCGAGGACTGCGTGGCACTGGCGCGGCACCTGCAGGAGGCCGACGACCTGGAAGGCGCCTTCGCCGCCTTCGAGGCCGAGCGCAAGCCGAACGCGCGCGCGATCCAGCAGATGGCGCTGGAGAACTACCTGGAGATGCGCGACCGCGTGGCCGACCCGGCCTTCCTGCTGCAGCGCGAGCTGGAACAGGAACTGCAGCGACGCTGGCCGACGCGCTTCGTGCCGCACTACACGATGGTCACCTTCCTGCACACGCCGTATGCCGAAGCGCTGCGCCGCACGGAAATCCAGCGCGACCTGCTGGTGGCGGCCACCGCTGGCCATGATTCACTGGACAACATCGACTGGGCCACGCTGGAAGCGCAGATCCACGCGCAGCTGCCGGTCCTGGAGGGCGCACACTGATGGCCGACAGCTTCCTGTTCTACGATCTCGAAACCTTCGGCCAGGACCCGCGCCGCACCCGCATCGCCCAGTTCGCGGCGATGCGCACCGATGCCGATCTCAACGTGATCGACACGCCGGTCAGCTTCTTCGTGCGTCCGGCCGATGACCTGGTGCCTTCGCCGATGGCGACCCTGGTGACCGGCATCACCCCGCAGCAGGCCATGGCCGAAGGCATCAGCGAAGCCGAGGCCTTTGACCGCATCAACGAGCAGCTGTCGCGCCCCGGCACCTGCGCGCTGGGCTACAACACCCTGCGCTTCGATGACGAGTTCATCCGCTACGGGCTGTTCCGCAACTTCCACGATCCCTACGAGCGCGAGTGGCGCAACGGCAACTCGCGCTGGGACCTGCTGGACATGCTGCGGATGATGCGCGCCCTGCGCCCGGACGGCATCCAGTGGCCGCTGCGCGAGGATGGCGCCACCTCGTTCAAGCTGGAGCACCTGGCCGAGGCCAATGGCGTGCGCGAAGGCGATGCCCACGAGGCGTTGTCGGACGTGCGCGCCACCATCGGCATGGCGCGGCTGTTCAAGCAGTCGCAGCCGCGGCTGTGGGAGTACGCGCTGAAGCTGCGCGACAAGCGCTTCGTCGGCAGCCTGCTGGACGTGGCGGCGATGAAGCCGGTGCTGCACATTTCCATGCGCTACCCGGCCAGCCGCCTGTGCGCGGCGCCGGTGCTGCCGCTGGCCATGCACCCGACCATCAACAACCGGGTGATCGTGTTCGACCTGGACGGCGAGATCGACGACCTGCTGGAGCTGCCGGCCGACGTGATCGCGCAGCGCCTGTACATGCGCGCCAGCGAACTGCCCGAGGGCGTCGCACGCGTGCCGCTGAAGGAAGTGCATCTGAACAAGGTGCCGGCACTGGTGGCCTGGAACCACCTGCGCGCCGACGACCATGCCCGCCTGGGCCTGGACGTGGCGGCGATCGAGGCCAAGGCCGAGCGCCTGCGCGAGGTTGCCGCGCAGCTGGCCGAGAAGGCCCGGCAGGTCTTCAACCAGCCGCGGCCAGCCACCGTGTCCGACGTGGATGCGTCGCTGTATGACGGCTTCCTTGGCGCCGGCGACAAGCCGCTGCTGGCCCTGGCCCGCACCAGTGCGCCGCAGCAGCTGGCCGCGCTGGAAGGCCGCTTCCGCGACCCGCGCCTGCCCGAGCTGCTGTTCCGCTACCGCGCACGCAACCATCCCGACAGCCTCGCACCGGCTGAACGCGAGCGCTGGCAGGATTACCGCCGCCAGCGCCTGCTCGGTGAGAGCGGCCTGGGCGAACTGAACCTGCCCCAGTACGAGCAGCAGATCGAGGCGCTGGCCGCCGAAGCGCCCGATGACGCGCGCCGGACCGGCCTGCTGCAGTCGCTGCGCGACTGGGGCCACCACCTGCAGGAGACGCTGTGAGCACGTATTTCTCCGACGCCAGTTTCAAGTTCCTGCGCAGCCTGGCGCGGCATAACGACAAGACCTGGTTCAACGACCATCGCCAGCAGTACGAAGACCATGTGCGGCAGCCGTTCCTGCGCCTGCTGGGTGACCTGCAGCCGGCGCTGACCGAAGTCAGCGACCGTTTCCGTTCGGACACGCGCGGTGTCGGCGGCTCGCTGTTCCGCATCCACCGCGACGCGCGCTTTTCCCACGACAAGTCGCCGTACAAGACCTGGCAGGGTGCCCGCCTGTTCCACGAGCGCCGCCGCGAAGTGGCCGCGCCCTCGTTCTACATCCACCTGCAGCCGGGCGAGAGTTTCGTCGGCGCCGGCCTGTGGCACCCCGAGCCGGACACGCAGCGGCGCATCCGCCATTTCATCCTCGACAACCCGGGCAGCTGGAAGGCGGCCGCGCACGCGCCCGCCCTGCGCAAGCGCTTCGATTTCGAGCAGACCGAGAAGCTGGTGCGGCCGCCGCGCGGCTTCCCGGCCGACTTCGAGTTCATCGACGACCTCAAGCACCGCAACTGGGTGATGTGGCGCACGCTGGACGACGACACCATGACCGGCCCGCGCCTGCTCTCCACCCTGGGCAAGGACCTGGCCGCACTGGGCCCGTTCGTCGATTACCTCTGCGCTGCGCTGGACCTGGAATTCTGATGTCGCAGGAACTGCCCCTGGCCCGGCAGCGGCGCCTGCTGGGTCGCACCGGCCTGCAGGTCTCGCCGATCGGCCTGGGCTGTTCCGGCTTCTGGGGCCACCGCCGCTTCGCCGAGAGCGACGCCGCCGCCGTGGTCGAACACGCGCTGGCGCAGGGCGTGAACCTGCTCGACACCGGCCACAACTATTCGGGCTTCCATGCCGAACCGCGCCTGGGCCGCATCCTGCGCCCGCTGCTGGCGCGCGTGCCGCGTGAGTCGCTGGTGGTGTCCAGCAAGGGCGGCACGCTGACCGGCCAGGCTGGCATCAGTGGCGCCGAGCAGCGCGATTTCTCTGCCGCGGCGATCACCGCCAGCTGCGAGGCCTCGCTGCGCAACCTCGGCCTGGAGTATCTGGATATCTACCAGCTGCACGGCGCCAGCGAGCACGACATCAACGATGAGCTGCTGGCCGCGCTGCAGCGCCTGCGCGAGCGCGGGCTGGTCCGCCATACCGGCATCAACACCCATTCGGCCAGCACGCTGCGCTGGATGATCGAGCACCCCGAAGCCTTCGACGTGGTGCTGCTGGACTACAACGCCCTGCAGCAGGACCGCGAGCCGCTGATCGACGCGCTGCACGTTGCCGGCATCGGTGTGCTGGCCGGTACCGTGCTGGCCCAGGGCCATCTGCTGCCGGCGCGGCCGCGCCTGCCCCGCCTGGCCGACGCCTGGTACCTCGCGCGCACCTGGCTGAAGCCGAGCAGCCGCGCCCTGATGCACAGCGCCCGCGCGATGCGCCAAGCGGTGGCCTCGGTGCGCAGCCAGCACCCGGCCCAGACCGCCTTTGCCTATGTGCTGCAGCACCCCGGCGTGGCCAGCGGCATCCTTGGCACCACCCGCGTTTCCAGCCTGGACCAGGTGCTGCATACCCACGTGCAGGCGCTGCAGGGCGCCGACCGGCAGCGGCTGGTGGCGGCCTTCGGCGATGGCAGCGGCTCGCCCAGTCACTGACGCTTAACCCGCAGCGCCCGCAGTTGCGGCAGTCTGGGAACCATGAAGAAGCTCATCGGCATCCTGCTTGCCCTCGCCCTGGCCGTCGTGGCTTGGTGGTTCAGCGGCCCGTACCTGGCCGTGCATGGCCTGTCCAAGGCGATCGAACAGCGCGATACCGCGCGCCTGGAGCGCTACGTGGACTTCCCGCGGGTGCGCAGCAGCCTGCGCGCGCAACTCAACGACTACCTGGTGCGGCAGGCCGGGCCGGACGTGGCGTCCAGCCCGTTTGGCGCGCTGCTGTACGGGCTGGGTGACCAGCTGGGTGGCGCGGCGGTGGACACCATGGTCACGCCGACCGGCATCGGCGCGATGCTGCAGGGGCACGTGCTGTGGAAGCGTGGCCGTAATGAACTGCAGGGCGGCGATGCGTTCGGCGCGACCGAACCGGCGCGGCCACTGAAGAACGCCGAGCATCATTTCGAAGCGCTGGACCGCTTCGTCGTGGACGTGCAGCGCGGTCCGGGCGAGCCGCCGATGAGGGTGGTGCTGGAACCGCAGGGCCTGCGCTGGAAGGTGGTGGACCTGCAGCTGGGGATGTCGGGCAGCCCGTAGCCCCATGCCGCTGCGCTCGCCGGGCATGGCCCGGCGCTACCACCGTGGCCCGCCCCATCCGGCAGCGCCGGGCCATGCCCGGCGATGCCAACCAACGGTTGGCAGCTACCGAAGCCTCGTGCCCCGCTCTGGTAGACGCCCACCTTGGTGGGCGCGGCTGCGCCGCGATGCCAACCAAGGTTGGCAGCGACCGGCCTCAGCCCTCGTTGGCGACGCCGTGCGGGACGTGGCCGGCGGCCACGTGTTCGCGGGCGCTGTCGATGTTGTGCTGCGAATCATCGAAGAAGATGTCCGCACCAAAGGCCTGCAGGAACGGCCCCTTGTGGCGACCACCCAGGAACAGGGCCTCGTCCAGGCGCACGCCCCACTCGCGCAGGGTACGGATCACCCGCTCGTGCGCCGGTGCCGAGCGCGCAGTCACCAGCGCGGTGCGGATCGGTGCGCTGTCGCCGACCGGGAACACTTCCTGCAAGGTATGCAGCGCCGACAGGAAGCCGCGGAACGGACCGCCACTGAGCGGCTCGCGGGCGCGCTCGCGTTCGTGGCGGCCAAACGCTTCAACCCCCTGCTCGCGCGAAATGCGCTCGCTCTCGTCACCGAAGATCACCGCGTCGCCATCGAAGGCGATGCGCAGCTGGCCGGCCGGGCGCCCCATGTCGATCTGGTCGGCCGCGGCCGCGGCGGTCTCGCCCGGCGGCTTGGGCAGGATGGTCGCTGCCGCGATGCCATGGCGCAGCGCACTGCGCACCGATTCGGGGTTGGCCGACAGGAACAGGTCGGTGCCGAAGGGCTTCACGTAGGGCCAGGTCGGCTCACCGGCGGTGAAGGTCGCGCGGATGATGCCCAGCCCGTAATGCTGGATGGAATTGAAGATGCGCAGGCCGGTGTCGGCCGAATTGCGCGACAGCAGGATCACCTCGACACGCGGGTTTTCCGGGCTGGCGCCCTGGTTCAGTGCCAGCAGCTTGCGCACCACCGGGAACGCCACGCCGGGACCAAGGATGTCGTCCTCGTGCTGGCGCTGGTACTCGGCGTACGCCGCCACGCCATCGCTCTCAAACAGCGCATGGCTTTCTTCCAGGTCGAACAGCGCGCGCGAGGTCACCGCGACGGTCAGCAGACGGGGGGAGTTGTCGCCCATCGGTGGGGGTCCTTCAAGCGATCGGCGGGGGCCGGCAGCGTATTGTCGTCAAAATACGAACTGTTCGCTCAGGATCCGGTCTTCCAGGTTGTGTTCCGGGTCGAACAGCAGGGTGACCCGGTGCTCCTTCGACTCGCGGATGGTCACTTCCACCACGTCGCGGGTCTCGTGCGAATCGGCGGTGACGCTGACCGGGCGCTTGTAGGGATCGAGCACGCGGAAGCGCACTTCGGTGTCGGCCTTGAGGATGGCACCGCGCCAGCGCCGCGGCCGGTACGGGGCCAACGGCGTCAGCGCGATGGTGTGCGAACCCAGCGGCAGCACCGGGCCGTGCGCCGAATAGTTGTAGGCGGTGCTGCCGGCCGGGGTGGCCACCAGCACGCCATCGCCGATCAGCTCGGCCACCCGTTCCTGGCCGTTGAGGTCGATGCCGATGTGCGCCGCCTGACGGGTCTGCCGCAGCAGCGAGACATCGTTGTAGGCCAACGAACCGGTGCTCGCGCCGGATTCGGTCAACGCCACCATTTCCAGCGGCCGCAGATTGGCCGGCTCGGCGCGGGCGATGCGCGCGACCACGTCATCCTCGGCGCGGTACTGGTTCATCAGGAAGCCGACGGTGCCCAGTTTCATGCCGAACACCGGCTTGCCCAGGCGGCCATGCCGGTGCAGCGTCTGCAGCATGAAGCCGTCGCCGCCCAGCGGGCACAGCACGTCGGCCTGGTCGGGCGCGTGGTCGCCATAGCGGGAAACCATCGCCGCGCGGGCCATCTGCGCCGCTTCGGTGGTGCTGGCCAGGAAAGCGATGCGGGGGGTGTCGCTCATCGGTGGATCCGGGGGGAAGGCTGGCCAAGAGCATAACCGAGCGCCGCTGCGCTCGCCGGGCATGGCCCTGCGCTACCTGGAACCCCGCGCCCCGGTAGTGCCGGGCCATGCCCGTCGAACGGCGGCCCCAACGCAGAACGGCCCCGCTTTCGCGGGGCCGTTCCGTTTCACGCTCACCGGGCGAGGCCCGGCGTTACATCACTTACGCACCATGTGCCGCGAGCTGACCCAGGCGCTGCACCGCGACCGAAACGGTCGGGTAGTCCAGGGTCTTCTGCTCGGCCAGTTCGGCCAGCATCGACAGGGTGAAGCGCAGGCTGCTGTCGTCACGACCGATCCAGCTGGCGACCTTGGCTTCAGCGCTGCTGCCCTTGGTGCCCAGCACCTGGCCGGCCAGGTTGCGGTGGTGCGCGGCCAGTTCGTCACGCAGCACGCCACGGGCAACCGCGTGCCAGCGGCCGTTGACCTCCAGCGCGTCGATCTGCTCGAACAGCCACGGCAGCTGCAGGGCATCGCCCAGGCGGAAGTGGATCTTGGACACGTCCACCGGCTTCAGCTTGCGGGTGCGGGCCAGTTCGATGATGTCGAACGCCGGCTCCAGGAAGTGCAGTTCGGCCAGCTGCTGGGCCAGCGCGGACGGCAGACCCTTTTCCTTCCACTCGGCCACCAGGGCTTCGTAGGTCGGACGCTGCGAATTCGGCAGCACGCCCGAAGCAACGCGGATGTCGTTGAACGGACCCTGGTAGCGGTTGACCGCCTCGGTGATGCCCGGCATCGGGCCCGGGCGCGACAGCAGCCAGCGCACGAACGAACGCTGCAGCTTCCAGATCACTTCCAGTGCGTCGATCTGCACCGACTCCGGCAGGGTGCCGTCGAGGGCGTCGATCTGCGCCCACAGCGCGCGGGCATCCAGCGTTTCGCGGCTGATGGTGTACGCCTTGGCGACCTCGGCGATGGTGCGGCCGGTGTCTTCCTGCATGCGCATCAGGAAGGTGGCGCCCATGCGGTTGATGGTCTGGTTGGTCACGGCCGTGGCGATGATCTCGCGCTTCAGGCGGTGACGCTCCATCGCGTCGGCGTACTTCTTCTGCAGCGGGGTCGGGAAGTAGCGCTGCAGTTCCTTGGACAGGTACGGATCTTCCGGGATGTCCGAATCCAGCAGCTGGGCGAACGCCACCAGCTTGGAATAGGACAGCAGCACCGACAGTTCCGGACGGGTCAGGCCCTGGCCGCGTGCCTTGCGCTGCGACAGCTCGGCATCGGACGGCAGGAACTCGATCTGGCGATCAAGCAGGCCCTGCTGCTCCAGGGTGCGGATGAAGTGCTGCTTGGAACCCAGGCGCTTGACCGCCATCCGCTCCATCAAGCTCAGGGCCTGGTTCTGGCGGTAGTTGTCATTGAGCACCAGGTCGGCGACCTCGTCGGTCATCGACGCCAGCAGCTTGTTGCGCTGCTCGACGGTCAGCTTCTTGGCGCGCACCACATCGTTGAGCAGGATCTTGATGTTGACTTCATGGTCGGAGGTGTCGACACCGGCCGAGTTGTCGATGAAGTCGGTGTTGAGCAGCACGCCGGCCTGGGCGGCTTCGATGCGGCCCAGCTGGGTCATGCCCAGGTTGCCGCCCTCGCCCACCACCTTGCAGCGCAGCTCGCCACCGTTCACGCGCAGGGCGTTGTTGGCACGGTCGCCGACATCGCTGTGCTGCTCGCTGGCGGCCTTGACGTAGGTACCGATGCCGCCGTTCCACAGCAGGTCGACCGGCGCCTTCAGGATCGCGCTCATCAGGTCGTTCGGCGACATCGCCTTGACGTTCTCGTCCAGGCCCAGCGCTTCACGCACCTGCGGGGTGATCTCGATCGACTTCAGAGTGCGCGGGAAGATGCCGCCGCCCTTGCTGATCAGCTTGGCATCGTAGTCCGCCCAGCTCGAACGCGGCACGGTGAACATGCGCTCACGCTCGACGAACGAGGTGGCCGCATCCGGGTTCGGGTCCAGGAAGATGTGGCGGTGGTCGAACGCAGCGACCAGGCGGATGTGGCGCGACAGCAGCATGCCGTTGCCGAACACGTCGCCGGACATGTCGCCCACGCCGACCGAGGTGAAGTCCTGGCTCTGGCTGTCACGGCCCAGCGCACGGAAGTGGCGCTTGACCGATTCCCACGCACCACGCGCGGTGATGCCCATGCCCTTGTGGTCGTAGCCGACCGAGCCACCGGAAGCGAACGCATCGCCCATCCAGAAGCCGTGCGCGATGGCCAGGCCGTTGGCGATGTCGGAGAAGGTCGCGGTGCCCTTGTCGGCCGCCACCACCAGGTACGGATCGTCCATGTCGTGGCGCACGACATCCACCGGCGGCACGATCTTGTTGTTGACGATGTTGTCGGTGATGTCCAGCAGGCCCTGGATGAACAGCTTGTAGCAGGCCACGCCGTTGGCGAACACCGCATCACGATCACCGTTCACCGGCGGGGTCTTGGCGAAGAAGCCGCCCTTCGCGCCGACCGGCACGATGACGGTGTTCTTGACCATCTGCGCCTTGACCAGGCCCAGCACCTCGGTGCGGAAGTCTTCGCGACGGTCCGACCAGCGCAGGCCGCCACGGGCCACGGCGCCGAAGCGCAGGTGGGTACCTTCCACGCGCGGGCCGTAGACGAAGATTTCGCGGTAGGGGCGCGGCTTGGGCAGGTCCGGCACCAGGGCCGAATCGAACTTGAAGCTGATGACGTGGCCGTGCTGGCCGTTGGCGTCGGTCTGGTAGTAGCTGGTACGCAGGGTCGCGTCGATCACGCCCATGAACGAGCGCAGGATGCGGTCCTCGTCCAGGCTGGACACGCGGTCCATCAGCTTCAGCAGCGCTTCGCGCGCGGCCTGCATCTGCGCATCGCGGTCACCCTTGCGGGCGTCGACCACGGTCTTCAGCACCTTCAGGGTGGCGTCGTCGCCGGCGGCCAGCACATCGAAGTGGGCCTTCAGCTGGGCCTGGCCGGCCGCGATGTCGTCCTTGCTCTCGTGGCCGGTCGCCGGGTCGAAGCGGGCTTCGAACAGTTCCACCAGCAGGCGGGCCAGCAGCGGGTAGCGCGAGAAGGTGCCTTCCACGTAGGCCTGCGAGAACGGTACGCCGGTCTGCAGCAGGTACTTGCAGTAGCCACGCAGCATGGCGACCTGGCGCCAGTGCAGGCCGGCGGCCAGCACCAGGCGGTTGAAGCCATCGTTCTCGGCATCGCCGTGCCAGACGCGGGCGAAGGTCTCGCCGAAGGCTTCATCGACGCGGCCGGCATCGATGGTGCCGGCGGTCGATTCGACCTCGAAGTCCTGCACGTACACCGGGGCGTTGTCGACCGACAGGCGGTACGGACGCTCGGCGATCACGCGCAGGCCCATGTTCTCCATCATCGGCAGCGCGTCCGACAGCGGGATGTCATCCAGCTGGCGGTACAGCTTCAGGCGCAGGCCATCGCCGCTTTCGCGCGGCACGGCCTGCAGGCTCAGGCGCAGGTCGTCCGGGCCGGTCAGGGCGTCGAGCTGGCTGACATCGTTGGCGGCAACGGCGGTGCTGTTGTCTTCGATGTAGCCGGCCGGCAGCGCCTTGCCGATGCGGGCGGCGATGCGCAGGCCTTCGGTCTCGCCATGGCGGGTGACCAGCGCTTCACGCAGATCGTCCTGCCAGTTGCGCAGCACCTGGGCCAGCTTCTGCTCCAGTTCGGCGGTATCGACGTCGAGCATTTCGCCCGGCTTCGGGCGCACGATCAGGTGCACCTGGGCCAGCGGCGATTCGCCCAGCACGACCGAGCTGTCGACGTACTCACCGTGCAGCGCTTCCTTCAGCATCGCTTCGATGCGCAGGCGCACGTCGGTGTTGAAGCGTTCGCGCGGCAGGTAGACCAGCGCGGAAATGAAACGGCTGTACTTGTCGCGGCGCAGGAACAGGCGGCTGCGCACGCGCTCCTGCAGGCCCAGCACGCCCATGGCGGTGCGGAACAGTTCGTCCTCGCTGGACTGGAACAGTTCTTCGCGCGGCAGGGTTTCCAGGATGTGGCGCAGGGCCTTGCCGCTGTGGCTGGCCGGGGCCAGGCCGGACTGCGTCATCACGTATTCGTGGCGCTGGCGCACCAGCGGGATTTCCCACGGGCGACGGTTGTAGGCGCTGGAGGTGAACAGGCCGAGGAAGCGCTGCTCGCCGATGATCTTGCCCTTGGCGTCGAATTCCAGCACGCCGATGTAGTCCATGTAACCGGCGCGGTGCACGCGCGAACGGGCATTGGTCTTGGTCAGGATCAGCGCGTCCTTCAGTCCGGACGTGGTGTTCAGGCCCTGCGCGGCCAGCGTCTTGACCGGACGGGCGGCGGACTTGTCCTTGCCGCGCATCAGGCCCAGGCCGGTGTCGTTCAGCGGCGCCAGCACTTCTTCCTTGCCCTGCTTCTCGACGCGGTATTCGCGGTAGCCGAAGAAGGTGAAGTGGTTGTCGGCGGCCCAGCGCAGGAACTGCTGTGCTTCGGCACGCGAGGCATCGTCGACCGGCAGCGTGCGGCTGCCCAGGTCGTCGGCCAGCGCCAGCGCCTTGTCCTTCATCGGCTGCCAGTCGCGCACGATGGCGCGCACTTCATCCAGCGCCTTGTTGATGGCCTGCTCGATGGCGGCCATGGCTTCGGCCGGCTGGCGGTCGATCTCCATCAGCATCACCGACTCGGCATCGCCCTCGCCGACCTTGGACAGCTTGCCGGCCTTGTCGCGGGTGAAGCGCAGCACCGGGTGGCCCAGCACGTGTACGCCCACGCCCTGCTCGGCCAGCGACATGGTCACGGTGTCGACCAGGAACGGCATGTCGTCGTTGATGATCTGCAGCACGGTGTGCGGCGATTCCCAGCCATTGGCCTTGGCGGTGGGGTTGAACACGCGCACGTTGGCCTTGCCGGCCTTGCGTGCACGGGCGAACTCCAGGGTGTCTGCCGCCAGCGCCGCCCACTCTTCAGCGGTGTGGTGCGGGAACTCGTCCGACTCCATGCGCTTGTAGAAGGCGGATGCGAATGCCACTGCCTCGGCCTGCGCGGCCGCGGGGTAACGCTTGCGCAAGGCCGTGTAGACCGGCTCCAGGGAGAAACCAGCGGTCACTGCGACCTCCGACTCAGCTGGCTTGGTTTTGTTTTTCACGGTCTTGGCTGCGGTTTTTTGCGGTTTCATGGCAGAGCGAGGCGCTTGCTCAGTTGGGAAAATGAAATTGTAGCCCTGTTGCAGGAAAAGGCCTTGCTGCAGGACGGAATAATGAAATGCCGGGTTTGCTGCGGTTTAGACGCCTATTCAGTTCGCACGGGTATGGCGTCCACCACCAGCATCGCGTTACCGACAGGATCGGCAAACCGTGTTACCGGAATAAGCGCGTGCAGCTTCCGCTGTCAGGACGGACAGGACTATTGGCACGATTCCACAATCCTGAACTGGACGGTATAGTCCACCGCGTGAACCCGGCCTACCTCCCCGCTGCCCTGGATGCACGCGATCAGCGCGTGTTCGATGCCGTGCGCGAACTGCTGGCCCACCAGGGCATGCAGATCAGCATGGATGCGGTGGCCCAGCACGCCGGCTGCTCCAAGCAGACGCTGTATTCGCGCTACGGCAGCAAGCAGGATCTGCTGCGGCGGGTGATGCAGCGCCATGTCGGCCACGCCACCGGGGCCATGGTTCGTGCACTCCGCACTGACGACCTGCGTGCCAGCCTTCTGCAGTTCGCCATCGACTTCCTGGAGCATTTCAACCAGCCGCACGTGGGACAGGCCTGCCGGGTGATCGCCGCCGATGCCGCGCAGTTCCCCGACGAGGCGCGTACGCTGTACCGGCATGGTGCCGGCGCTTTGACGCTTCATCTTGCTGAATGGATTGAAACCGTTTGCATGCGTGGCCAGCTCCGGCATGACGACCCGCACTTCATGGCCGAACTGCTGCTGAGCATGATCGCCGGTCAGGATTTCGACAAACAGCGTTTCCATACCCCCCATCGCGATGACGCGCAGCTGCGTCGGCGCTGGGCAGAATTCTCGGTCGACAGCTTCCTGCGCGCGTTCGCGCCAACGCCGTCGCCGGCCCCCACTACAAACCAACCCCGGAGTTCCTCCTGATGACCGCCCCACTCCGCACCCTTGCCTTGACGTGCGCCGTTGCTGTCGCGCTGGCCGCCTGCAAGAAGCCGGAACAACAGACGCCCCCGCCGCCGGAGGTGGGCGTGATCGACGCCAAGCCGCAGACCCTGCCGCTGCAGCGTGAACTGGTCGGCCGCCTGTCGCCGTTCCGCAGCGCCGACGTGCGCGCGCGCGTGCCGGGCGTGCTGCTCAAGCGCGTCTACCAGGAAGGCAGCGAGGTCAAGCAGGGCCAGACCCTGTTCCTGATCGATCCGGCACCGCTGCGCGCCAGCCTCAACGCGTCCGAAGCGCAGCTGGCCTCGGCCCGCGCGACGTATGCCAATGCCAAGGTCGCCGCCGACCGCGCCCGCTCGCTGGCGCCGCAGCAGTACGTGTCCAAGTCCGACCTGGACAGCGCCGAAGCCGCCGAGCGCACTGCGCTGGCTGCGGTGAAGCAGGCCGAAGCCTCCGTCACCTCCTCGCGCATCAGCCTGGGCTATGCCGAAGTGACCTCGCCGATCAGCGGCGTGGCCAACAAGCAGCAGGTCACCGAAGGTGCCCTGGTCGGCCAGGGTGATGTGACCCTGCTGACCACCGTGGACCAGCTGGACCCGCTGTACGTGAACTTCTCGCTGAGCGTGGACGAACTGAGCCAGCTGCGTGCGCAGCAGGCCCGTGGCGCCCTGGCCCTGTCCGGCGACGGCAAGGCCACCGTCAACGTCAAGCTGTCCGACGGCACCGCCTATGGTGAAGCCGGCACGCTGGACTTCTCCTCGACCACGGTCGACCCGACCACCGGCGCGGTCTCGCTGCGCGCGGTGCTGCCGAACCCGCAGAAGATCCTGCTGCCGGGTGCCTTCGTCAGCTTCCAGGCCAACCTGGGCGAGCGCAACAACGCCTTCCTGATCCCGCAGCAGGCCCTGCAGCGCGACAGCGCCGGCGGCTTCGTGATGGTGGTCGGTGCCGACGGCAAGGTCGTGCGCAAGAACGTGAAGACCGAAGGCGCGCAGGGTGGCAACTGGATGGTCAGCGACGGCCTGGCCGCCGGTGACAAGGTCGTGGTGGCAGGCGTGCAGAAGGTCAAGGAAGGGGCGCCGGCCACGGCCAAGCCCTGGACCCCGGGCCAGGACGCCAAGGGCCAGCCCGCCGCTGGCGGTGCAGCCCCGGCAGCCGCGGCTGCAGGCGGCGCCGAGAAGGCGCCGGCCAAGCCGGAGGCTGCCGACAAGGCCGAGCCTGCCGCCACCGAATCGAACAAGCAGTAACGGGAACCTTCCGTCATGCCTAAATTTTTCATCGAACATCCAGTCTTCGCCTGGGTGGTGGCGATCCTGATCTCGCTCAGCGGCGTGATCGCGATCCTCAACCTCGGCGTCGAGTCCTATCCCAACATCGCCCCGCCGCAGGTAACCGTCCAGGCCACCTACCCGGGCGCGAGCGCGGACACCACTGAAAAATCGGTCACCCAGGTGATCGAGCAGCAGCTGACCGGTATCGATCACCTGCTGTACTTCAGCTCGTCCTCGTCCTCCAACGGCCGTGCGCAGATCACCCTGACCTTCGAGACCGGTACCGATCCGGACATCGCCCAGGTGCAGGTGCAGAACAAGGTGTCGCTGGCCACGCCGCGACTGCCTTCGGAAGTGACCCAGCAGGGCGTGGTGGTGGCCAAGGCCAACGCCGGCTTCCTGATGGTGGTCGGCCTGCGTTCGGATACCGGCACGATCAGCCGTGACGCCCTGAACGACATCGTCGGTTCGCGCGTGCTCGACCAGGTCTCGCGTATCCCCGGCGTCGGCAGCACCCAGCAGTTCGGTTCCGAGTACGCCATGAACATCTGGCTGAACCCGGAAAAGATGCAGGGCTACGGCCTGTCGGCCAGCGAAGTGCTGGCTGCGGTGCGCGCGCAGAACGTGCAGTTCGCGGCCGGTTCGCTGGGTTCGGATCCCTCGCCGGATGGCCACTTCACCGCCACGGTTTCGGCCGAAGGCCGCTTCAGCTCGCCTGAAGAGTTCGAGAACATCATCCTGCGGGCCAATGCCAACGGCTCGCGCGTGCTGCTCAAGGACATCGCCCGCGTCGCTTTCGGTGCCAACAACTACGGCTTCGATACCCAGTACAACGGCCAGGCCGCCGGTGCCTTCGCCATCCAGCTGCTGCCGGGCGCCAACGCCCTGAACGTGGCCGATGCCGTGCGCGCCAAGATGGACGAGCTGCAGCCGAGCTTCCCGGCCGGCGTCAGCTGGTTCTCGCCGTACGACAGCACCACCTTCGTCAAGATCTCCATCGAGGAAGTGGTCAAGACACTGTTCGAAGCGGTGTTGCTGGTGTTCCTGGTGATGCTGATCTTCCTGCAGAACTTCCGCGCGACGATCATCCCCACCCTGGTCATTCCGGTGGCCCTGCTGGGTACGTTCCTGGGCATGTGGCTGATCGGCTTCACCATCAACCAGCTGACCCTGTTCGCGATGGTGCTGGCGATCGGCATCGTGGTCGATGACGCGATCGTGGTGATCGAGAACGTCGAACGCATCATGACCGAGGAAGGCCTGGCGCCGAAGCCGGCCACGCAGAAGGCGATGACCCAGATCACCGGCGCGGTGGTGGCCATCACCGTCGTGCTGGCCGCAGTGTTCATCCCCTCAGCCCTGCAGGGCGGTGCGGCCGGTGAGATCTACAAGCAGTTCGCGCTGACCATCGCCATCTCGATGGCGTTCTCCGCGTTCCTGGCGCTGGGCTTCACCCCGGCCCTGTGCGCGACCTTCCTGAAGCCGACCCACAACGACAACCCGAACATCGTCTACCGTACCTTCAACAAGTACTACGACAAGATCAGCGGCACCTACGTCGGCCACATCACATCGGCGGTGAAGCACGCGCCGCGCTGGATGATCCTGGCCGTGGTGCTCACCGCACTGTGCGGCTTCCTGTTCACCCGCATGCCGGGCAGCTTCCTGCCGGAAGAAGACCAGGGCTACGCACTGGCCATCGTGCAGCTGCCGCCGGGCTCGACCAAGGGCCAGACCAACGAAGTCTTCTCGCAGATGCGCGGCATCCTGAAGGACCAGGAAGGCTACGAAGGCCTGATGCAGATTGCCGGCTTCAGCTTCGTCGGTTCGGGCGAGAACGTTGGCATGGGCTTCATCCGCCTCAAGCCGTGGGCCGACCGCAAGGTCACCGTGCCCGAGTTCATCCAGAACATGAACGGCGCGTTCTACGGCATCAAGGAAGCGCAGATCTTCGTGGTCAACCTGCCGACCGTGCAGGGCCTGGGCCAGTTCGGCGGCTTCGACATGTGGCTGCAGGACCGTGGTGGCCAGGGCTACGAACAGCTGACGCAGGCGCGCAACATCCTGCTGGGCAAGGCCGCACAGGAAAGCGACAAGCTGGTCGGCGTGCGTCCTAACGGCCTGGAAAACGCCCCGCAGCTGGCGCTGCATGTCGACCGCGTGCAGGCGCAGTCGATGGGCATGTCGGTGTCGGACGTGTACAGCACCATCCAGCTGATGCTGGCCCCGGTGTACGTCAACGACTTCTTCTATCAGGGCCGCATCAAGCGCGTGACCATGCAGGCCGACGCGCCGTACCGCACCGGCCAGGAATCGCTGAAGAGCTTCTACAGCCCCTCCAGCCTGACCACCAATGCCGACGGCACCAACGCCATGATCCCGCTGAACACGGTGGTCAAGTCGGAATGGGTGTCGGCCCCGCCGTCGCTGAGCCGCTACAACGGTTACTCGGCCATCAACATCGTCGGCTCGCAGGCCCCGGGCAAGAGCTCGGGTGAAGCGATGACCGCGATGGAAGACATCGTCACCAACGACCTGCCGGCCGGTTACGGCTATGACTGGTCGGGCATGTCCTACCAGGAAATCCTGGCGGGCAACGCGGCGACGCTGCTGCTGGTGCTGTCGGTGGTGGTGGTGTTCCTCTGCCTGGCCGCACTGTATGAAAGCTGGTCGATTCCGGTGGCCGTGCTGCTGGTGGTGCCGCTGGGCGTGCTGGGTGCCATCGGCCTGTCGATGATCCGCGGCCTGCCCAACGACATCTTCTTCAAGATCGGCATGATCACGGTGATCGGCCTGGCCGCGAAGAACGCGATCCTGATCGTGGAGTTCGCGGTGGAGCAGCGTGCGGCGGGCAAGACCCTGCGCGATGCCACCATCGAAGCGGCCCGCCTGCGTTTCCGCCCGATCCTGATGACCTCGTTCGCGTTCATCATGGGCGTGATCCCGATGGCCATCTCCACCGGCGCCGGCGCCAACTCCCGCCACGCCATCGGTACCGGCGTGATCGGCGGCATGCTGTTCGCCACCCTGCTGGGCCTGCTGATGATCCCGGTGTTCTTCGTGGTCGTGCGCCGCATGCTGGGCGACAAGCTGGATGAACCCTCCAAGGAGTTCATGGAGCGCCAGCGCGACGCGGAAGCCGCGCACCGTCCGGATCGTTGATCCGGCGGTAGGTTGAAATGAAAAGGCCCCGGAGCGATCCGGGGCCTTTTTTGTTGCCGCAATGCGGGGCTACGGTACACGCCAACCAAGATTGGTATCTACCAGAGCAGCAGGCACCGCCCCTCAGCGCAGCAGCGCGATCACCGCACACACGGCCACGATCACCAGCGCCACCCATTGCATCGGCACGAAGAAGAAATGATGCGGTGCCGCCTCACCCTTCTGCCGCGGCGCACGGTTCAGCCAAAGACCCAGCAGCACGTTCACGCCAGCACCGATGCCACCGCCCAGCAGCACCTGCTGCAGCGGAATGTTGCCCTTCGGGCCTTCGTGCGGGAAGAAGTACGCCAGCAGCAGGATCACCGCGATCGGTGTCACCAGCGTCATGAATCCCCAACCGCGATAGATCATCGTGCAGCTCCATGCAAAAAAGGGCTGCATTGTAGCGGGGGCAACGGCGCGCGATCGTTTTTGTAGAGCCGAGCCCATGCTCGGCTGCTCTTACCGGAGCCGAGGATGGGCTCGGCAGGACAGAAGGCCAAAGGCACGGCGCAACCACGCATGGCGGGGAGAGACCGTACCGGAGCA
>NZ_JBRRCR010000083.1:0-19403 GCF_056759115.1 Stenotrophomonas sp. STEN087
GGGGGGGGGGGGGGGGCCCGCCGCTCCCGGCCCTGCGTGGCGCGCCCCCCCCCCCCCCCCCGGGTGGGGGTGCGGCCGCCCCCCCCCCCCCCCCCCCCCCCCCCGCCATCTCCCAGGAAACCCGCTGTTGCTTCTGCTCTGGCGGTTGCCCTGGCCTCTGCGGGTGCCGGGCGCCGCCCGGCCAAAGCCCTCCCCCCGGTTCCGGTACAATGTCGGGCCCGTTTCCCAACTACGGTTCCCCGGACATGATGGTCCTCGAGGGCGCGCCCGCCCTGTCGCTGTTCCGCCGCGAACGCCTTGAATCCCGCCTGCAGTCCATCGCTCCCTCCCTGCGCATCAGCGGTGCCTGGCACGTCTACTTCGTCCAGCCCGAAGGCACGGCCGCCCCCGACGTGGCCACCCTGTGCCGCATCCTGGAAGCCCAGCCGCAGGCCGAGGCCATCGCCGACGGCGCCGTCAGCCGCATCGTCGTGCCCCGCCTGGGCACCCTGTCGCCCTGGTCCAGCAAGGCCACCGAACTGGTCCGCGGTGCCGGCCAGCCGGTCAGCCGGGTCGAGCGCGGCCTGCGCATCGACGTGCAGGGCTGGCCGACCGAGGCCGCCGCCCAGCAGGCGCTGGTCAAGGCCCTGCATGACCCGATGACCCAGTCGGTGCTGGACACCGTCGACCAGGGCCAGGCGCTGTTCACCACCCCGGCGCGGGGTGAACTGGAACGCGTGCCAGTGGACCAGCTTGAGGCCGCCAACCAGCGCCTCGGCCTGGCCATGGCCCAGGACGAGATCGACTACCTGCGCGAACGCTTCACCGCGCTGGGCCGCTCGCCGTCCGATGTCGAACTGATGATGTTCGCGCAGGCCAATTCCGAGCACTGCCGCCACAAGATCTTCAACGCCAGCTGGACCATCGACGGCCAGGAACAGGACCGTTCGCTGTTCCGGATGATCAAAAACACCCACCAGCAGACCCCGCAGCACACGCTCAGCGCGTACAGCGACAATGCCGCGGTGATCGAAGGCCACCCGGCCTCGCGCTACCGCCCCGATCCGGCCAGTGGCGAGTACCGCCGCGAACCGCAGGTGCCCAGCGCCTTCCAGATCAAGGTGGAAACGCACAACCACCCGACCGCGATCGCGCCGTTCCCGGGCGCTTCCACCGGCAACGGTGGCGAGATCCGCGACGAGGGTGCGACCGGCCGCGGTGGCAAGCCGAAGGCCGGCCTGTCCGGTTTCTCGGTCTCGCACCTGCGCATTCCCGAGCTGCCGCAGCCGTGGGAAGCGCCGCGCGCGCTGAACCCGCGCATGGCACCGGCGCTGGAAATCATGACCGACGGCCCGCTCGGCGGCGCCGCGTTCAACAACGAGTTCGGCCGCCCGAACCTGCTCGGCTACTTCCGCAGCTTCGAGCTGCCTGAAGGCGCCGATCTGGTCCGCGCCTACGACAAGCCGATCATGCTGGCCGGTGGCCTGGGCGCGATCGACCGCATCCAGGTCGACAAGATCCAGCTGCAGGCCGGTGATGCGGTCATCGTGCTCGGTGGCCCGGCGATGCTGATCGGCCTCGGTGGCGGTGCCGCCAGTTCGGTGGCCTCCGGCGAAAGCGCCGAGGACCTGGACTTCGCCAGCGTGCAGCGCGACAACCCGGAAATGGAACGCCGCTGCCAGGAGGTCATCGACCGCTGCGTGGCGATGGGCGCCAACAACCCGATCAAGTTCTTCCACGACGTCGGTGCCGGTGGCCTGTCCAATGCCATCCCCGAACTGCTGCACGACTCGAATGTCGGCGGCGTCATCGATCTGGGCAAGGTGCCCACCGACGATCCGTCGCTGTCGCCGATGCAGCTGTGGTGCAACGAATCGCAGGAACGCTACGTGCTGGGCGTGGCCCAGGAACGCCTGGCCGAGTTCGCCGCGCTGTGCGCGCGTGAGCGTTGCCCGTTCGCTGCCGTCGGCGTGGCCACCGCCGAAGAACACCTGGTCGTGGCCTACGGCGCCGTGCCGGGCCACACCCCGGCCGATGCGCCGATCGACCTGCCGATGGACGTGCTGTTCGGCAAGCCGCCGAAGATGCATCGCGACACCGCACACCCGCCGGCCCCGCGCTGGCCGGCGCTGAAGACCGGTGGCCTGGACCTGCAGGAAGCCGGCCTGCGCGTGCTCGCGCACCCGACCGTGGCCTCGAAGAACTTCCTGGTCACCATCGGTGACCGCAGCGTCGGTGGCCTGACCGCGCGCGAGCAGATGGTCGGCCCGTGGCAGCTGCCGGTGGCCGATGTGGCCATCACCCTGGCCGACTTCGACGGCGTGGCCGGCGAAGCCATGTCGCTGGGCGAGCGCACCCCGCTGGCCCTGCTCGATGCCGCGGCTTCGGCACGCATGGCCGTGGGCGAAGCGCTGACCAACCTGTGCGCGGCCCCGGTCGATGCACTGGATGAAATCAAGCTGTCGGCGAACTGGATGGCCGCTGCCGGCCACCCGGGCGAAGACGCGCTGCTGTACGACGCGGTGAAGGCCGTGGGCATGGAACTGTGCCCGCAGCTGGACATCAGCATTCCGGTGGGCAAGGACTCGCTGTCGATGCAGGCGCAGTGGCACGACCAGGGCGAAGCGCACAAGAGCGTGTCGCCGGTGTCGCTGGTCATCTCGGCATTCGCGCCGGTGGCCGACGTGCGCCAGCAGCTGACCCCGCTGCTCGACCGCGACGTGGACAGCGAGCTGTGGCTGATCGGCCTCGGTGCCGGCAAGCAGCGCCTGGGCGGTTCGATCCTGGCCCAGGTGCATGCCGACCACGGCGACCTGCCGGCCTTCGCCGGTGCTGCCCCGGACCTGGATGACCCGCAGCGCCTGCGTGGTTTCTTCGAACTGATCCGCGATGCGCGCCAGGCCGGTCTGCTGCTGGCCTACCACGACCGCAGCGACGGTGGTGCCTTCGCCGCGCTGTGCGAAATGGCCTTCACCTCGCGCCTTGGCCTGGACATCACCCTCGATGCCTGGGGCGATGATCCGTTCCGCAGCCTGTTCAACGAAGAACTGGGTGCGGTGGTGCAGATCGCCCGCGAAGACCGTGCGGCCTTCGCCGACCTGGTCGAGCGCCATGCACTGATCGAGTGCGCGCAGCGCATCGCCAAGCCGACCACCGCACCGGTGGTGCGCGTGTCGCTGGGCGGCGAGAACCTGGCCGAATGGCGCTGGGAAGCGCTGTTCGACGCCTGGTGGTCGGTCACCCACGCGATGCAGAAGCGCCGCGACAATCCGGCCAACGCCGATGCCGAGCGCGAGGTGGCGCGTGCGTTCAATGCGCCGGGCCTGAAGCCGAAGCTGAGCTTCGACCTCAACGAAGACGTGGCCGCGCCGTTCATCAGCACCGGTGCGCGTCCGCGCGTGGCCGTGCTGCGCGAACAGGGCGTCAACGGCCAGATCGAAATGGCCAACGCCTTCGAACGTGCCGGCTTCCGCGCCTACGACGTGCACATGAGCGACCTCATCGAAGGCCGCGTCGCCCTGCAGGAGTTCACCGGCCTGGTGGCCTGTGGCGGCTTCAGCTACGGCGACGTGCTCGGTGCCGGTCGTGGCTGGGCGACCTCGATCCTCGAGCGCAGCGCGCTGCGTGATGCCTTCGCCGCGTTCTTCGCCCGCGAGGACAGCTTCGCCCTGGGCGTGTGCAACGGCTGCCAGATGATGAGCCAGCTGAAGGACATCATCCCCGGTGCCGAGCACTGGCCGCAGTTCCGCCGCAACGCCAGCGAGCAGTTCGAAGCCCGCACCGCGCTGCTGGAAGTGGTGGAGTCGCCGTCGATCCTGCTGCGTGGCATGGCCGGTTCGCGCCTGCAGGTGGCGGTGGCGCATGGCGAAGGCCAGGCCGTGTTCGACAACGCCGTGGACCAGGCCACCGCGCGCGTGGCGCTGCGCTACGTCGACGGCAACGGCAACGTCGCCAGCCAGTACCCGCTGAACCCGAACGGTTCGCCGGACGGCATCACCGGCCTGACCAGTACCGACGGTCGCGTCACCATCATGATGCCGCACCCGGAACGCACGCCGCGTGCGCTCAACCTGAGCTGGGCCCCGGCCGAGTGGCAGGGTGATTCGCCGTGGATGCGCATGTTCCGCAACGCGCGGGTGTGGTGCGGCTGACCGCGCATCCGCCGCGCAGGCTGCAATGCGATGAAGTACGGAAAACCCGGCAGGCGACTGTCGGGTTTTTCTTTATGCGGGCAGAAAATCCTGCCGCAGCCATCAGTTACATGCATTTACATGACGCCGACATTTCGTCACGTGCAAGTAACAAAATCGCCGAATAAATAGGCGAAAAGGTGAACTGGTTCACGGCAATTGCATTTTCTGCGTCAAAGTCTTGACGACCCGGAAAGTTCACGTTAACACTTGGCCCCTGTTTCAAATCTGTTCATACCGCAGTAACCGCACGTCGCTCTGCGCCCGGTTTTCTGTCGCTGCGCGGCGTTCGGCAATACCCGCAGTAAATCACGCGAATAACGCCCTTGGGGGACGTTGGACCAGAAGGTCCGGCGATGGCGTTGCTTTGCCTAAAACCAGTCCAAAAAATCAGGAGCCGTACCGATGAATCGGATTTATCGCAAGGTCTGGAACAAAGCGTTGGGTCAGTTGGTGGTGGCCTCGGAACTGGCCTCTTCCGAAACCCGCGGTGGGGTCGTCGACCAGCGCCGCGATGCCGACCACGTCCGGCCGGTGACCCTGGCCGCAGCGCTTGCCCTGGCCATGGGACTGGCAGGCTCCGGCCTCGCCGCCGCACAGTCGGTGGAAGTGGGCGGCAACGCCAACTGCGTGACCCTCAGCAGCAGCTTGATCGACCAGTGCGTGGTCGACGGCAGCGCCAACGCCAGCGGCCGCAACGCGGTGGCCGTGGGCACCGGCAGCACTGCCAGCGCCGCCAACAGCGTCGCGTTGGGTGCCGGCTCCACTGCCAACCGCGCCAACACCGTGTCGGTGGGCGCAACCGGCAGCGAACGACAGATCACCAACGTGGCCGCAGGTACGGCGGCCACCGATGCGGTCAACCGCGCGCAGCTCGATGCGCAGGCGCAGGCCACCCAGGCCGCACTGGCCACCGTCACCGCGCAGGGCCGCCGCTACTTCAAGGCCGATGGTGCGGGCGATGACAGCGACGCCGCGCAGATCGATGGCGAAGGCGCACTGGCCGCTGGCGCATCGGCCACCGCCGATGGCGACGACACCACGGCGCTGGGCCACAACGCACAGGCGACCGCTGACAGCGCCACCGCCATCGGCGCGCAGTCGCAGGCCTCGGGCAGCGGCAGCACCAGCGTCGGCGCTGGCAGCACCGCCAGCGGCACCGCATCGGCCAGCTTCGGCGTCGGTGCCGAAGCCAGCGGCGGTTACAGCACCGCTCTGGGCGGCCTGTCCAACGCCTCGGCCTTCAACGCAACCGCGGTCGGCAACGCCGCCAACGCGAGCGGTTCCAACAGCGTGGCCGTCGGCGGCGATGCCGAAGCCAGCGGCGCCTACAGCACCGCCACCGGCCAGGGCAGCCTCGCCACCGGCACCAACTCGGTGGCCGTGGGTGGCGCGCTGTTCGGCCTGCTGCCGACCGAAGCTTCGGGCGATTACTCCACCGCCGTCGGTGGCGGCGCGTGGGCACCGGGCACCAATGCCACCGCATTGGGCAACGCCGCCGAAGCACAGGGCGCCAACAGCGTCGCGCTGGGTGCCGATTCGATCGCCGAGCGCGACAACACCGTCTCGGTCGGTGGCGCCGGCAACACCCGCCAGATCACCAACGTCGCTGCCGGTACCGAAGGCACCGACGCGGTGAACAAGGACCAGCTGGACGAGGTCGCCGCGACCGCGGAGAACACCCGCAAATACTTCCAGGCCAGTGGCAGCGACGACAGCGACGCCGGCGCCCTGGCCGAGGGCGACAGCGCGCTCGCCGCCGGTGAAGCAGCCAACGCCATCGGCGATGGTGCCACCGCGCTTGGCGGCGGTGCCGTGGCCATCGCCGCGCAGGCCACGGCGGTCGGCTACAACAGCCTGGCTACCGGCGAGAACGCCTCGGCCGTGGGCACCAACGCACAGGCCAGCGGCAGCGACAGCGCCGCGCTGGGCAGCGGTGCGGTGGCCAGTGAAACCAGCACCACCGCGACCGGCGCCGGTGCGCAGGCCACGGCGGTCTACAGCACCGCCAACGGTGCCGAAGCTGTTGCCAGCGGCGCGCAGTCGCTGTCCAGCGGCTTCCGCGCGGCGGCTTCGGCCGACGGCGCCACCGCCGTCGGCGGTTACAGCGAAGCCAGCGGCCGCCTCGGTTCGGCACTGGGTTATGGCACCGTCGCCAGCGGCGCCAACAGCACTGCTGCGGGCGTGTTCGCCACGGCCACCGGTGCCGGCGCCGTCGCCGTCGGTGAAGCCAGCGAAGCGACCGGCGACGAGAGCGTGGCCATCGGCGGCAGCACCTACTTCGGCCTGATCACCTCGCGCGCCAGCGGCTACGGTGCATCGGCCTATGGTGCCGGCGCATGGGCCACCGAAGACTATGCAACCGCGATCGGCTGGAACGCCTGGGCCGACGGCGCGCAGTCCACCGCGCTCGGTGCCAGCGCCACCGCCAACGGCAGCAACAGCGTTGCCCTCGGCGCGGCCTCGCAGGCCGACCGTGACAACACTGTGGCCGTGGGCAGCGATGGCAACGAACGCCAGGTGACCCATGTCGCCGCAGGCACCGAAGACACCGATGCGGTCAACGTCGGCCAGCTGAAGGACGTGGCTGCAGTCGCCGATACCACTGCCAAGCGCTTCCAGGCCACCGGCAGCAGCAACAGCGATGCCGGTGCACTGGCCGACGGTGACGACGCCCTCGCTGCCGGCGAGGCCGCCAATGCCATCGGCAACGGCGCCACCGCTGTCGGTGCCGGCGCGACCGCCGTCGCCCAGAACGCTACGGCCGTGGGCTACAACGCACTGGCCAGTGGCCGGAACAGTGCCGCCTTCGGCAACAACGCACAGGCCGCCGGCCCGGGCAGCGTCGCCGTCGGTGGCGCCGCCGTCGATGAAGACGGCAACCCGCTGATCACCAGCGGTGGCGTGCCGGTGGAAACCGGCGCCACCAGTGCTGGTGTCGGTGGTACCGCCGTCGGTGCCAGCGCCGAAGCCAGCGGTTTTGCCGCCTCGTCCTACGGTGTCGGCGCCTATGCCGCCGGCGCGCAGTCCTCGGCCTTCGGTGCGGTAGCCAATGCAGTGGGTGACTACTCCACCGCGCTGGGCACGCAGAGCAACGCCACCGGCACCAGCAGCGTGGCCATCGGTGGCCCGGCCGACCTGATCCCGGGCCTGGGCTTCTTCGTGCAGACCCAGGCCAGCGGCGAAGCCGCCACGGCCGTCGGTGCCGGTGCCATCGCCAGCGGCGATTACGCCGTGGCCAACGGCAGCCTGACCGAAGCCTCCGGCGCCGAATCGACGGCGGTGGGCTACTTCGCCTATGCGCCGGGCGAGAACGCCAGTGCGCTGGGTGCGCAGACCTGGGCCAGCGGTGCGCAGAGCACCGCCGTGGGCTACTACGCCACCGCGCGTGGCGCCAACAGCGTCGCCCTCGGTGCCAACTCCGAAGCGGTGCGCGACAACAGCGTGGCCGTCGGCAGCGAAGGCAACGATCGCCAGATCACCAACGTGGCCGCCGGTACCGAAGACACCGATGCGGTGAACAAGGGCCAGCTCGATGCGGTGGCCAGCACCGCCGATGCCACTGCGCACCTGTTCCAGGCGCAGCCGGAAAGCGGCAGCGATGCCGGTGCCACCGCCGAAGGCGAGGGTGCCGTCGCAGCCGGCGGCAACGCGCAGGCCGTGGGTGACCGTGCGGTCGCCGTAGGTGCCAGCGCATCGGCCACCGGCAACGACAGCAGCGCGGTCGGCAGCTACAGCAGCGCCAGTGCCGACGGCGCCTCCGCCTACGGTGCCAGCGCCTGGGCCACGGGCAGCAACGCCTCGGCCGTCGGCCAGGCGGCCTGGGCCAGCGCCAGCGATGCCACTGCGATCGGTGCGGACAGCTGGGCCAGCGGCGAAGGGGCAACGGCGGTCGGCCAGGGTGCGTTCGGCACCGGCAGCAACAGCGTCGCGGTCGGCGTGCAGGCACGCGGCAACAGCCAGGACAGCGTTGCTGTCGGCGGCAACAGTGCCGCATCGGGTGCCACCGCCACCGCACTGGGTGCCAACAGCAGCGCCACCGGCAGCAACTCCGTTGCCCTGGGTGCAGGCTCGCAGGCCAGCCGTGACAACAGCGTGGCTGTCGGCAGTACTGGCAACGAACGCCAGATCACCAGCGTGGCCGCGGGTACCGAAGACACCGATGCGGTGAACAAGGCCCAGCTCGATGCAGTGGCCGGCACCGCAGACACCACCGCGCGCTTCTTCCAGGCGCAGGGTGAGGAGGGCAGCGATGCCGGCGCCTACGCCGAAGGCGAAGGTGCGGTGGCTGCGGGTTCGGCCAGCAATGCGATCGGCGCAGGCGCGCTTGCGCAGGGCGCAGGTGCCGGTGCCATCGGCGCCGACACCGTGGCCCTGGGCCGCAACACTTTCGCCGACGGCGACGGTGCCGTCGCCATCGGTGGCCTCGGCCAGGCGTACGACGAGTACAACCAGCCGCTGCTGGATGACGAAGGCAATCCGGTGCAGGTCGGCACCACCGCCTCGGCCGGTTCCACTGCGGTGGGCAACGCCGCGCAGGCCACCGGCACCAGCAGCAGCGCCTTCGGCAATGCCGCGCAGGCGACCGGTGACAACAGCTTCGCCGCGGGCGGCAAGTCGCGCGCCACCGGCAGCTATGCCGTCGCCATCGGTGACAGCGCCTTCGCCAAGGCCGATGACAGCACCGCCGTCGGTGGTTACAGCACCGCCAGCGAGGAAGGCGCGACCGCCTTCGGTGCAGGTGCGTGGGCGACCGGTACCAACGCCTCGGCCTTCGGCCCGGCGGCCTGGGCCAGTGCCAACGGCGCGACCTCCATCGGCTACAACAGCTGGGCCAACGGTGTCAGCTCGACCGCCGTCGGCCGCGGTGCCTTCAGCTACGGCGATTACAGCCTGGCGCTGGGCTTCCAGGCACTTGGCAACAGCGTCAACAGCATCGCGGTGGGCACGAACACGGTTGCCGGTGGCGAAAGCGCCATCGCGCTCGGTGCCGGCAGCACCGCCAACGGCAACAATGCCGTGGCTCTCGGCCCAGGCTCGGTGGCTGACCGCGACCGCAGCGTGTCGGTCGGCAGCGCCGGCAGCGAACGCCAGGTCACCAACGTCGCCGCAGGCACCCAGGCCACCGATGCAGTGAACAAGGCCCAGCTGGATGCCGTGGCCGCCAGCGCAGGCACCGGAAACAAGTTCTTCCAGGCCAGCGGCAGCGACGACAGCGATGCCGGCGCCTACGTGGAAGGCGACAATGCCTTGGCCGCCGGCGAAGCCGCCAATGCCATCGGTGACGGCGCCATCGCACTGGGCAGCGGTGCCAATGCCATCGGCACCAACGCGCAGGCGATCGGCTTCAATGCCCTGGCCACGGCGGACAACGCCAGCGCCATCGGCGCCAACGCGCAGGCCACCGGCGAGTACGCCACCGCGCAGGGTGCGGAAAGCGAAGCCAGCGGCGAGCAAAGTGCCGCCTTCGGTGCTGCGGCCGTGTCCAGCGGTGCTGGCAGCACCGCTACCGGCGTGCTGTCCGAAGCCAGCGGTGAGGAAGCCGTGGCAGTGGGCTATTTCAGCAGCGCCAGCGGCGAAGCCGCCACCGCGGTCGGCAGCGAGAGCGTCGCCAGCGGTTCCGCTTCGGCGGCGTTCGGCATCGGTGCCGAAGCCACCGGCGGCTACAGCACCGCCATCGGCGGCTATGCCAACGCGTCGGCCTTCAACGCCACCGCGTTCGGCAACTTCGCCAACGCCTCCGGTTCCAACAGCGTGGCGCTCGGTGGCGATTCGGAAGCCTCCGGTGCCTATGCCACGGCCACCGGCCAGGGCAGCCTGGCCACTGGCGTGAACAGCGTGGCCATCGGTGGTTCGCTGTTCGGCCTGCTCGCCACCGAAGCGTCGGGTGATTACTCCACTGCGGTTGGTGGTGGTGCCTGGGCACCGGGCACCAACGCTACGGCACTGGGCAACGCCGCCGAAGCACAGGGCGCCAACAGCGTGGCCCTGGGTGCCGACTCGATTGCAGACCGCGACAACACGGTCTCGGTCGGCGGTGCTGGCAATACCCGCCAGATCACCAACGTCGCGGCCGGCACCGAAGGCACCGATGCGGTGAACAAGGACCAGCTGGATGCCGTCGCCGCCACTGCGGAGAACACCAGCAAGTACTTCCAGGCCAGCGGCAGCGACGACAGCGATGCCGGCGCCTATGTGGAAGGCGACAACGCACTGGCCGCCGGTGAGGCCGCCAATGCCATCGGCGACGGTGCCACCGCGCTCGGCAGTGGTGCCACCGCAGTGGCGGCCAACGCCACCGCGGTTGGCTTCAACAGCCTGGCGACCGGCGGCAACGCCGCGGCGATCGGCAACAACGCCCAGGCCACCGGCGAAGACAGCGCCGCCTTCGGCAGTGGTGCGGTCGCCAGCGAAACCAGCAGCACCGCCACCGGTGCCGGCGCGCAGGCCACGGCGGTCTACAGCACCGCCAACGGTGCCGAAGCCATCGCCAGCGGCGCGCAGTCACTGGCCAGCGGCTTCCGTGCCTCGGCCTCGGCCGATGGCACCACCGCCGTCGGCGGCTACAGCGAAGCCAGCGGTCGCCTCGGCTCCGCGCTGGGTTACGGCACCTTGGCCAGTGGTGCCAACAGCACCGCGGCCGGCGTGTTCGCCACCGCCAGCGGCGCCAGCTCCGTGGCCATGGGTGATTCCAGCGAAGCCACGGGCGATGAAAGCGTGGCCATCGGCGGCAGCACCTTCTTCGGGCTGATCCCGGCGCGTGCCAGCGGTTACGGTGCGGCGGCCTTCGGTGCCGGTGCCTGGGCGACCGACGATTACGCCACCGCCATCGGCTGGAACTCGTGGGCCGGCGCAGTGCAGTCCACCGCGCTCGGTGCCGGTGCCACCGCCAACGGCATCAACAGTGTCGCGCTGGGCGCAGGCTCCACGGCCGACCGTGACAACACGGTGGCCGTCGGCAGCGAGGGCGGCGAACGCCAGGTCACCCATGTGGCAGCGGGTACCGAAGGCACCGATGCGGTGAACAAGAACCAGCTGGATGCCGTGGCTGCTACTGCTGAACAGACCAGCAAGTACGTGCAAGCCAGTGGCAGCGCCGACAGCGATGCCGGTGCCTATGTGGAAGGCGACAACGCACTGGCTGCGGGTGAAGCCTCCAACGCCATCGGCAACGGCGCCTCCGCGCTGGGCAGCGGCGCCACCGCCCTGGCTGAAAATGCCACAGCGGTCGGCTTCAACAGCCTGGCCACCGGCGCCAATGCCGCGGCCGTCGGCAACGAGGCGCAGGCCACCGGCGAGAACAGTGCGGCCTACGGCAGCGGCGCGGTGGCCAGCGAGATCAGCAGCACCGCCACCGGCAACGCGGCGCAGGCCACGGGTGTCTACAGCACGGCCAACGGTGCCGAAGCCATCGCCAGCGGCGCGCAGTCGCTGGCCAGTGGCTTCCGCGCCTCCGCCACCGCCGATGGCACCACCGCCGTCGGTGGTTACAGCGAAGCCAGCGGCCGCCTCGGCACCGCACTGGGCTATGGCTCGGCGGCCACCGGCGCCAACACCACTGCGGTCGGCTTCGGTGCTGCCGCGGCCGGTGCCAACGCGGTGGCGATGGGCCAGTCCAGCGAAGCCACGGGTGATGAAAGCGTGGCCATCGGTGGCAGCACCTACTTCGGCCTGATCCCGGCGCGTGCCAGCGGTACCGGCGCGGCGGCCTTCGGTGCCGGCGCCTGGGCGACCAGCGACTACGCCAGCGCCATCGGCTGGAACGCCTGGGCCGACGCGACCGATGCCACCGCGCTGGGTGCCAACAGCACCGCCAGTGCGGCCAACAGCGTCGCGCTCGGCAACGGCTCGCAGGCCGACCGCGCCAATACGGTGTCGGTGGGCAACGCGGCCGCGCAGCGGCAGATCACCAACGTGGCCGCCGGTACTGAAACCACCGATGCGGTGAACAAGGGCCAGCTCGACGCTGTGGCCGCTACCGCCGATGCGGTCGGCCAGCGCTTCAAGGCCAATGGCAGTGGCGTGGCTACCGCCAGCGGCACCGATGCCGTGGCCGTGGGTTCGGGCGCGACTGCCAGCGGCAACCGCAGCAATGCCGTGGGCAGCAGCGCCAACGCCATCGGCAATGCATCGCTGGCGCTGGGTGCCAACAGCGCGGTCAGCGGCAACAACTCGGTGGCCCTGGGTGCCGGCGCGCGTGCGGTGGAGGCCAACGTGGTCTCGGTCGGTGGCGGCAACGGCACCGATGGTCCAGCCACCCGCCGCATCGTCAACGTGGCCGATGGCCGCATCGCCGCCGGCAGCAGCGACGCGGTCACCGGTTCGCAGCTCAACGTCACCAACCAGCGTGTGGGTGCGGTCGAAACCCGCGTCGGTGATTTCGACTCGCGCATCGCCACGGTGGAGTCCACCTCGGCCAACGCGGTGGCCTACGACGATGCCAGCCGCGACCAGCTGACCCTGTCCGGCATCGAAGGCACCGTCATCAACAACGTCGGCGCCGGCAGCATCGCGTCCGGCAGCCGCCAGGCGATCAACGGCGGCCAGCTGTTCCAGTCGCTCAGCGATGCCGCCAGCATCCTTGGCGGCGGTGCCAGCGTCGGCATGCAGGGGGTGTTCATCGCGCCGAACTACGTCATCCAGGGCTCGACCTACAGCAATGTCGGCGACGCACTGGGCGCACTGGACAGGAAGGTGAGCGAGCTTGACCAGCGCACTGCCGGTGGCACCAGCCGCACGGCAACGGCCAGCCTGCGCAGCGCCAGCGTGCAGGCGAGCACCGCCCAGGTCGCCACCGTGGCCGAGGCCGATGCAGTGGCCTCGCGGTCGAACGTGGTGGCCAAGCCCAGCGTCGAAGGTGCCACGGCGGCGCAGCCGGCCGTCGGTGCCAATGCAGTCGCCATGGGTGACGGCGCCGTCGCCAGCGGCGCTTCGTCCACGGCCATCGGCCAGGGCGCATCGGCCACCGCCGCCAACGCGGTTGCACTGGGCCAGGGCTCGGTCGCCGACCGCGCCAACACGGTGTCGGTGGGCAGCGAAGGCAACGAACGCCAGGTCACCAACGTGGCCGCAGGTACCGCGGCCACCGACGCGGTGAACAAGGGCCAGCTGGACCGCGGCATCACCACCGCCAACAGCTACACCGACAGCCGCGTGCAGGCCGTCGCCGACAGCTTCGATGTGTTCAAGGGCGAAGTGGATGGCCGCCTGCGCCACATGGATCGCCGCATCGACCGCCAGGGCGCGATGAGCGCGGCCATGCTCAACATGGCCACCAGTGCCGCCGGCATCCGCACCCAGAACCGGGTCGGCGTCGGCATCGGTTTCCAGGGCGGCGAATCGGCGATGTCGCTGGGCTACCAGCGTGCGATCAGCGATCGCGCCACGGTCACCCTCGGCGGTGCGTTCAGCAGTGACGACGCCTCGGTCGGCGTCGGTGCCGGCTTCGGTTGGTAAGGCAACAACGCGCCGGCGGTCACGCCGCCGGCGCTGCTTCTGCTACAGGGCCTGAGGGGAGGTCTCGGCAACCCCGGCTCGGCCAGCCGGGATCCGTCAAGGATTGATGGCCGCAGTGTTGGATCCAACCATGACCCAGAAGAGGAATGTGACGTGATCAATAAGCAGAACCTTCGCATCAACGTGCTTGCCGCCGCCCTGCTGTCGGTGACCGCCGCAGGCGCGGTCCACGCTGCCGGCCTGCCGACCCGCGAGCCGGTGCGCCAGGCCAGCACCGCCGAAGCGGGCACCGACCGCATCATCGTGATGTATGAGAAGGGCACCCTGGCCGCCAGCGACCGCTCGGCCAAGCTGTCCACCGTACAGTCCGCACTCACCCGCGCCAGCCTGTCCGGTGGCACCAGCCGCGCCAGCGCGATGGGCCCGCAGGTGGTGCGCAAGCTCGGCATCGGCGCCGACGTGATCCGCCTGAAGGGCCGCCTGGCCCCGGCGGAACTGCAGCGCGTGCTGAAGGAGCTCAAGGCCGATCCGTCGGTCAAGTACGCCGAAGCCGACGTCAAGCTGCGCCGCACCGAGCTGCGCGCGGGCGACGTGAAGCCGGCCCTGGTGCCGAACGATCCCTACTACGCGCAGTACCAGTGGCACCTGAGCAACCCGACCGGTGGCATCAACGCGCCGTCGGCGTGGGACGTCTCGCAGGGCGAGGGCGTGGTCGTTGCCGTGCTCGATACCGGCATCCTGCCGCAGCACCCGGACCTGGTCGGCAACCTGCTGCCGGGCTACGACTTCATCAGCGACGCCGAGACCTCGCGCCGTGCCACCGACGACCGCGTGCCGGGTGCACAGGACTACGGTGACTGGGTCGAGAACGCCAACGAGTGCTACAACGGCTCGCAGCCGGAAGACAGCTCCTGGCACGGTACCCACGTGGCGGGCACCGTCGCCGAGCAGACCAACAACGGCGTCGGCATGGCCGGTGTCGCACACAAGGCCAAGGTCCTGCCGGTGCGCGTGCTCGGCAAGTGCGGTGGCTACCTCTCCGACATCACCGACGCGATCACCTGGGCGTCCGGTGGCACCGTCGCCGGCATTCCCGCCAACACCAATCCGGCTGAAATCATCAACATGAGCCTGGGCGGCAGCGGTGCCTGCGCAGGCGCCTACCAGGATGCGATCAGCGGCGCGATCTCGCGTGGCACCACCGTGGTGGTGGCCGCCGGCAACGACACCGACAACGCCGCCAACTACCGCCCGGCCAGCTGCGACGGCGTGGTGACCGTGGGTGCGACGCGCATCACCGGTGGCATCACCTACTACTCCAACTACGGTACGCGCGTGGACCTGTCCGGTCCGGGCGGCGGCGGCAGCGTGGACGGCAACCCGGGTGGTTTCATCTGGCAGGCCGGTTCGGATGCGGCAACCACCCCCGATTCGGGCGCCTACAGCTACATGGGCATGGGCGGTACCTCGATGGCCTCGCCGCACGTGGCCGGCGTCGCTGCACTGGTGCAGAGCGCGCTCATCGCCAGTGGCAAGGATCCGCTGACCCCGGCGGCGATGCGCACGCTGCTGAAGGAAACCGCGCGTCCGTTCCCGGTCACCATTCCGGCATCGACCCCGATCGGCACCGGCATCGTCGACGCCAAGGCCGCGCTGGCCAAGGCCCTGGCCGAACCGTGCACCGAGAACTGCGAACCGGAAGGCATCCCGCTGACCAACAAGGTGGCCCTCGCCGGTGTTGCCGGCGCGACCGGCAGCGAGACCGTGTACACCTTCGAAGCCGTCGCCGGCAAGCAGCTGAGCGTGCTGACCTACGGTGGCACCGGTAACGTCTCGGTGTACGTGGCGCAGGGCCGCGTGCCGACCGCCACCGACAACGACGCCAAGTCGAGCCGTCCGGGCAACACCGAAACCGTGCGCGTGGCCAAGCCGGTGGCCGGCACCTACTACGTGAAGGTGGTGGGCGAAGCGGCCTTCAACGGCGTGACCATCCTGGCCACCCAGTAAGGGCCACGGTTGCACGCAATGTCGTAAGTGAATTGACGACGCCCGTTACCGGAAGGTGACGGGCGTCGTCTTTCGTGGTCCTGCACGCACAAGGCAGCGGAAGTCCGGGCTGAACTGCTAAAGTCGGGAGGATCGACAGGAGAGTCATGTGAACGCGCTCGCTGCCACCGCCATCGACGACGCCGAAGGCCGCATCCTCGATGCGCTGCTGGCGCGCGGGCGCCTCAAGGAAGGGGACCTGGCGCGTGCACGCCCGCTGCATGCCGAAGCCGGTGGCAGCCTGCTGGGCCTGCTGGTGCGGCTGGGGCTGGTGTCCGAACGTGACCAGGCGCAGACCAGCGCCGACGTGCTCGGCCTGCCGCTGCTGGAAGCGAAACAGCTGCCCGAGGCACCGCCGCAGTCGCTGGCCGAAGGCCTGCCGTTGTCGCTGCGTTTCCTCAAGCAGTTCCACGTCTGCCCGCTGGCGCTGGATGAACATGGCGTACGCCTGTGGCTGGCCGATGCCCACGACGCCTACCCGCAGCAGGCCGTGCAGCTGGCGCTGGGCGTGCCGGTCAGCCCGGTGCTGGGCATGCGCGCGGAGATCGACGACCTGGTCGAGCGCTGGTTCGGCCAGGGCCGCAGCGCGATGGGCGCCATCGTGGAAACCGCCGATGGCGAAGGCGGCGCGGTCGATGACATCGAACACCTGCGCGACCTCGCTTCCGAAGCGCCGGTCATCCGCCTGGTCAACCTGGTGATCCAGCGTGCGGTGGAACTGCGCGCCTCGGACATCCACGTCGAACCCTTCGAGAACCGCCTGAAGGTGCGTTACCGCGTCGATGGCGTGCTGGTGGAAGGCGAAAGCCCGCCAGCCAACCTCACCGCCGCGGTCATCAGCCGCATCAAGATCATGGCCCGGCTCAACATCGCCGAGCGCCGCCTGCCGCAGGACGGCCGCATCATGCTGCGCGTGCAGGGCAAGGAACTGGACCTGCGCGTAAGCACCGTGCCGACCGCGCATGGCGAAAGCGTGGTGATGCGACTGCTGGACCGCGAGACCGTCGTGTTCGATTTCCACCGGCTCGGTTTCACCGATGCGTTCCTGCCGCAGTTCCGCAAGGTGCTGGAACAGCCGCACGGCATCCTGCTGGTCACCGGCCCGACCGGTTCGGGCAAGACCACCACGCTGTACACCGCGCTGAGCCAGCTCAACACCGCCGACGTCAAGATCATCACGGTCGAGGATCCGGTCGAATACCAGATCGAAGGCATCAACCAGATCCAGGCCAAGCCGCAGATCGGCCTGGATTTCGCCAACGCGCTGCGCAGCATCGTGCGCCAGGATCCGGACATCATCATGATCGGCGAAATGCGCGACCTGGAAACCGCGCGCATCGCCATCCAGTCGGCGCTGACCGGCCACCTGGTGCTGTCCACGCTGCACACCAACAACGCAGCCGGCGGCATCACCCGCCTGCTCGACATGGGCGTGGAGGATTACCTGCTCACGTCCACCATCAACGGCATCCTCGCCCAGCGCCTGGTGCGCCGCCTGGAACCCACCCACGCCGAGCGCTACGAAGCCTCGCCGGAGGAGATCGAACGTTTCGAACTGCGCCGCCTGCAGCCGCAGGGGCCGATCCACCTGTTCCGTCCGAAGCCCTCGGCACTGGCACCGACCGGTTACCTGGGCCGCACCACCATCATGGAATTCTTGGTGATGAACGACGCGCTGCGGCGCGCGGTGATGCGTCGCGACGGCATGGGCGAGATCGAACGCATCGCCCGCGAGGCCGGCATGCGCACCATGTACGAAGACGGCCTGTCCAAGGCCCTGAGCGGGCAGACGACCATCGAGGAAGTCCTGCGCGTGACCGAGGAGGGTTGATGCGCGCGGGAGATCGACGCTGACATGCCCACCTATCGTTACAAGGCACTGAATCCGCACGGCGAAATCTTCGACGGGCAGATGGAAGCGGCCAGCGAGGCCGAGCTGATCGCCCGCCTGCAGGACCAGGGCCATCTGCCGATGGAAACGCGCCTGGCCGCCGAGGGTGGCGGGGTAGGGGGCAGCAGCCTGGGTAACCTGTTCCGCCCGCGTCCGCTGCAGGGCGCGGCGCTGCTGCAGTTCACCCAGCAGCTGTCGACCCTGCTCGGCGCCGGCCAGCCGCTGGACCGCGCGCTGTCGATCCTGCTCGGCCTGCCCGAGGACGAACGTTCGCGGCGCGCGATCACCGACATCCGCGACGTGGTGCGCGGCGGTGCGCCGCTGTCGACCGCGCTGGAACGGCAACACGGCCTGTTCTCGCGCCTGTACGTGAACATGGTGCGCGCCGGTGAAGCCGGTGGCAGCCTGCACGAGACCCTGCAGCGCCTGGCCGATTACCTTGAACGCAGCCGCGCGCTGCAGGGCAAGGTGGTCAACGCGCTGGTCTACCCGGCCATCCTGCTGGTGGTGGTCGGTGGTGCGCTGCTGTTCCTGCTTGGCTACGTGGTGCCGCAGTTCGCGCAGATGTATGAAAGCCTGGACGTGGCGCTGCCGTGGTTCACCAACGCGGTGCTGCAGCTGGGCCTGTTCGTGCGTGACTGGTGGATCCTGCTGCTGGTGGTGCCGGCGGTGCTGGCGCTGCTGCTGGAACGCCAGTTCCGCCAGCCCGCCGCGCGCCTGGCGCTGGATGGCTGGCTGCTGCAGCGCCGCGGCATCGGCCGCCTGCTGGGCGAACTGGAAACCGCGCGCCTGGCCCGCACCCTCGGTACGCTGCTGCGCAACGGCGTGCCGCTGCTGGGTGCGCTGGGCATTGCCCGCAACGTCCTGGGCAATCGTGCGCTGGCCGCTGACCTGGACACCGCCGCCGACGAAGTGAAGAACGGTGCTGGCCTGTCGCTGGCGCTGTCGCGCGGCAAGCGCTTCCCGCGCCTGGCCCTGCAGATGATCCAGGTCGGCGAGGAATCCGGCGCGCTCGACACCATGCTGCTGAAGGCCGCCGACACCTTCGAACAGGACAGCGCCCGCCGCATCGACCGCCTGCTGGCGGCGATGGTGCCGGCCATCACCCTGGTGCTGGCCTCGGTGGTCGGCGCGGTCATCGTGGCCGTGCTGGTACCGCTGTACGACCTCACCAACGCCATCGGTTGATGATGGCTTTCCCTGCAACCCCGACTCACCGCAACTGAAAGGACCGACCATGCTTGCTTCCCGTCGCCCGATCCGCCTGTCCTTCGCCAGCGCACGCCACCAGACCGGCATGAGCCTGCTGGAAATCATCATCGTCATCGTGCTGATCGGCGCGGTGCTGACCCTGGTCGCCAGCCGCGTGCTCGGCGGCGCCGACCGCGGCAAGGCGAACATCGCCAAGGCGCAGGTGCAGACCGTCGCCTCGAAGATCGACAACTACCAGATCGACACCGGCAAGCTGCCCGGTTCGCTCAATGACCTGGTGACCTCGCCGGCCGGTGTCGGTGGCTGGCTGGGTCCGTATGCCAAGCCTGCCGATCTGAACGACCCGTGGGGCCACGCGCTGGAATACCGCGCGCCGGGCGAAGGCCAGGCCTACGAGCTGATCAGCCTGGGCAAGGACGGCAAGACCGGCGGCAGCAGCGTCGACGCCGATATCCGCTACGAGCCGTAATCCCGCATGACGCCGTACCTGCCGCGCCGGCTACCCGGCCCGGGGGGCGGGCGGGCGGGGCGGGCCCGGCGGGGGGGGGGGGGGGGGGGGGGGGGGGGAGCGGGGGGGGCGGGCGCGCGGGGGGCGCACCGCGGCCGGCCGGGGGGGGGGGGTGGCCGGG
>NZ_JBRRCR010000084.1:0-18929 GCF_056759115.1 Stenotrophomonas sp. STEN087
GTCAGCGTGGCCCGGGCAATCGACGTGGGCGTAGTGACGGGTGGTGGATTCGTATTCGACGTGCGCGGTCGAGATCGTGATACCACGAGCCTTCTCTTCCGGAGCGGCGTCAATGGCCGAGTAGTCCTTGAACTCGCCGCCGAAACGCTCGGCACCGATCTTGGTCAGTGCGGCGGTCAGCGTGGTCTTGCCGTGGTCGACGTGACCGATGGTGCCGACGTTGACGTGCGGCTTGGTGCGCTCGAACTTACCCTTGGCCATGGCTGCTTATCTCGAATTCGTCTGGTGTGGTGCTTAAGATGGTGCTCACAAAAGGAATCGAACCTTCGACCTCTTCCTTACCAAGGAAGTGCTCTACCGACTGAGCTATGTGAGCGAGTTTTGCATTATGGCATGAACTCGATAATATTCAAAGTTCATTCAATGGAGCGGGAGACGGGAATCGAACCCGCACCATCAGCTTGGAAGGCTGAGGTTCTACCATTGAACTACTCCCGCACCGGGAATGTGCCACAACGTGAATCTGGTGGAGGGAGGTGGATTCGAACCACCGAAGGCGTAAGCCAGCAGATTTACAGTCTGCCCCCGTTGGCCGCTTGGGTATCCCTCCTTACCACCCCATCCCGTTGCCGCCGAAGCGTTGCGGTGTGTGGTGGTGAGCCGCTTATTCTGCTGATGGGACGGGGGGCTGTCAACGCTTTTTTCGGTTTTTTTCACACGTTGTCGCAAACCCATTGATACGCAAGGTTATTGCCCCGGCAGCACCAGGGTCTCGTTGGCGAAAATTGCGACATGGGGCACTCCGTCGGCGCCAATCCAGCCCCGATACATGCCCTGCGTGTTGAACGGCGTGGCCGCTTTTCCGTCTGCGGACAGCACGATGGCGCCACCATCGCCACCCATCTGCGGAATGGTGTCATTGATGACGCCCTTGCCGGCCTGCTCCGGCGTCTGCCCCTGGTAACGCATGCGCGCACAGATCTCGTGCGCCGCCGCGGTGCGGATGTAGTACTCGCCCCAACCGGTACCGGACACCGCGCAGCGCGTATCGGCCCAGGTACCGGCACCGATGATCGGCGAGTCGCCCACGCGGCCGTAGCGCTTGTTGGTCATGCCGCCGGTGGACGTGCCTGCCGCAAGATGCCCCTGCGCATCCAGCGCGACGGCGCCGACGGTGCCGAAGTGCTTGGCGGTTTCGAGATCGGCATGAGCCTGGCCGCTGGCCTCTTCCTTCAGTGCGCGCTGCAGCTGCTGCCAGCGCTTGTCGGTGCGGAAATACGAGGGATCCACTAGGCTGACGCCCTGCTCCACCGCGAACGCCTCGGCGCCCTGCCCGACCATCATCACGTGCGGCGATTTCTGCATGACCAGCTGCGCCAGCTGGATCGGGTTGCGCACGCGCTGCACGCCCGCGACCGCACCGGCCGCCTGGGTGGCGCTATCCATCAGCGAAGCGTCCAGTTCGTTGTGGCCGTCATGGGTGAACACCGCGCCCTTGCCGGCATTGAAGGTGGGATCGTCCTCGAGCACGGTGATCGCCGCGGTGACCGCCGCCAGCGCCGGGCGACCTGCCGCCAGTTCGGCATGCCCCTTCAACAGCGCTGCCTTCAACGCCGCGCGCGCAGCCTTCTCTTCAGCCGGCGACAGATCCTTGCGCTCGACCCCTGCCCCGCCATGGATGACCAGCAGCGGCGAAGTGGACGGCGCTGCCTGCGCGAGCAGGGGCAGGGACAACAGGGCAGACAGCGCCAAGCGCAGTTTCATCAGGTACGTCTCCAGGGAGTGTAGTTCGGTAGCGCCGGGCCCTGCCCGGCGGAAAGAGCGATGCGGCAAGGCCACCGGGCATGGCCCGGCACTACCGGCGCGTGATTTCGATCTCGCCGTCGGTGATGTCGACCATGGCGTGGTAGTCGACGTCGGCCTGGAAGTCATCCAGGCGCAGGCGGCCACCGCTGGCGACCACGGTGACCGGCACGGCGTGGAACTGCAACGGCTCGCCTTCGACCATCCGGTCGGCGTCGCGGCCGGGGCTGACCACCCAGACCTTGCCCTGGCCATCGGCGCTGTAGACCTGGGCCTGGCCGTCGGGCTCCACGCACAGCGCGGTGTCCTCGTCCACGCCGATGCCGACCATGTCCGGATCGCCGCTTTCCTGCGCGGCGCGGGCCACGAACACGATCAGGCGGCCGAGCCGGTCGCGCTTGTCGAAGTGGGTATCGGTGACCACGCGCTGCAGGTAGGGCATGTGCAGGAAGCCGCTGTCCAGGGTGACCGCGCTGCCCATCGGGTCGGCCAGCGCGCCGGCCGAGGTGATGCTGCCGCCATCGAGCGCGCCGTAGGCGTAACCACCGAGGATCGCCAGCCCAGCGCTGGTACCGGCGATCGGCTTGCCGGCGCGGACATGCGCATTGAGCGCGCGGTTGAGCGCCGTGCCCTTCCAGAAGCGGATGTAGCGCGACTGGTCACCGCCGGCGATGAAGATGGCATCGGCGGCGGCGACCACGCGCAGCACCGCCGGATCGTCGGCGCCGCGGCGGTTGTCGAACACCAGGGTCTGCACGGCGGTGGTGCCGCCGATATCGCGGTACAGGCGCTCCTGCAGCTCATCGCCACCGGAGGCGCGCAGGATCAGCACGCGGCCGTTGCCGGCCTGCCGCAGCCACCACTGGAAGGCCTCGGGCACCCACTCGCCACCGCCCATCAGCATCATCGCCGGGGCGCGTGGACCGGGACGGGGTGCATCCAGGTCGCCAATCTCGTAATAATCGAAGCCAGGGGAATGCAGGTCACGGGAGTCCTGCGCTGAAGCCAGCGGGGCCATCGCGGCCAGCACCACCCCCAGCACGAGGCTTGACCAGAATCGGCGGACAAGGGAACTCATCGTGGATCTCCCTGAACAGAATCGGCTTGCAACCGTTTTCACTCTTTGCCAGATGAAAGACCTGTAGTCAAGAGCATAAAAAAGGCGTTAAATGCGCGCGCCCATTCCGGATTGTGAATGGGGGACAGGGCCCCTCCTCTGCGGGCCGGCTTCATTCCCGAGATATCTCTCATGCGTAGACAGGCGATGGCGTGGTCGATCCAGCTGGCGTTGATGGGTGTTGCTGCCTCGGCAGCGGCCCAGAGCCCCGGCTCCTCTTCGGTGCAGCAACTCGATGCGGTCCAGGTGACCGGTTCGCGCATTCCGCGCGCACAGGTGGAAGGCCCGGCACCGATCACGGTGATCAATGCCGAGGAGATCCGCTCCAGCGGCTTCACCACGGTGCCCGACGTGCTGCGTGCGATGACCCAGAACGGCGGCGAGACGCAGAGCCAGCAGTCCTCCAGCGGCGCCGACTTCTCGCCGGGCGCGCAGCAGGTCGACCTGCGCGGGCTGGGCCCGAACCACACCCTGGTGCTGGTCAACGGCCGCCGCATCGCTGATTTCCCGATGCCCTTCCAGGGCCGCAGCAACTTCACCGACGTGTCCAACATCCCGCTGGGCATGATCGACCGCATCGAGGTGCTGACCGGCAGCGCGTCGGCCATCTACGGTTCGGATGCGATCGCCGGCGTGGTCAACTTCATCCTGAAGAAGAAGGCCGACGGCACCACCGTCGACGTGCGCATGGGCACCACCAGCGAAGGCGGTGGCGAGTCGTTCGACATGAGCCTGTCCAGCGGCTTCAGCAAGGGCAATTTCAATGCGGTGTACAGCGTGGAGCTGCAGTCGCAGACGCCACTGTGGGCCTATGAGCGCGACATCCAGGATTCGACCCAGGACGGGCCGACCGAAGGCTCGCGCATCGCCCGCCGCGCCTACCTGCGCACCGACTACAACGACGACTACCTGGACCCGGGCGCGGCCACCTGCGAAGCGCTGGCCGGGCAGAACCAGGGCAGCACGTACCATGCCTTCCGCCCGCGCTATGGCTACTACTGCGGCAGCGACACGTCGATCAGCTACGGCACCATCCTCAGCAAGCGCCGCGGCGCCAACGGCTATGCCTCGCTGAGCTATGACTTCGACAACGGCCAGCAGTGGTTTGCCGACGTGCAGATGGGGTACCACACGCTGGCCCTGATGCGCGATGTCACCTCGTGGGGCCGCATGGCCGCCGACGGCGACGAGTCGGGCTACTTCAACAACCAGGCCACGGGTGAGATCGAATTCTGGCAGCGCCAGTTCTCGCCCGAGGAGATGGGCGGCCTGCGCAATGCCATGGTGCGCAGCACGCAGAAGACCTTCAGCGTGACCACCGGCTTCAAGGGCAACCTGGCCGGCAACTGGGATTACGAAGCGGCGCTGAGCCACTCCCAGTACCAGTCGCGGATCAGCTGGCCGCAGATCGTCGCCGCCAAGGCCAACGACCTGTTCCTGGGGCCGCAGCTGGGCGAGGACGATGATGGCTTCCCGATCTACAACGCCGACCCGTCGCGCCTGTACCGGCCGCTGACCCGCGCCGAGTACGAGTCGATCGCCGCACGCACGACCTACACCCCGAAGTCGCGCACCGAGACCGCGGCCCTGACCCTGACCAACGGTTCGCTGTTCGGCCTGCCCGGCGGCGATGCCGGTTTCGCCGCGACCGTGGAAGTGGGCCAGCAGGCCTACGCGTTGAATCCCGATCCGCTGGCGACCGAGTACTACTACTACAGCTGGAAGGATTCGGACGGCAAGGGGTCGCGCAACCGCTGGGCGACCGCCGCCGAACTGCGCCTGCCGCTGCACGACACGCTGAACCTGAGCGTGGCCGGCCGCTACGACCAGTACCGCTATTCCGGCCATACCATCGGCAAGGCGACCTGGAGCGGCGGCCTGGAATGGCGTCCCGTGGACAGCCTGCTGGTGCGCGGCTCCTACGGCACCGCCTTCCGCGCGCCCGACCTGCACTACGTGTTCGCCGGCCCGGGCAACGACGAGACCACGGCCGAGGATCTGTACAGCTGCCGTGCCGACGATGCCGATGACTGCTCCGACTACGAGCGCAACGTGATCCGCAGCCGCAGCGGCAATCGCGAGCTCGACCCGGAAACCAGCACCTCGTGGAGCGCAGGCTTCGTCTGGTCGCCGGCCACCGGCCTCGATCTGTCGGTGGACTGGTTCGACATCGACATGCGCAAGCAGGTGCAGGACATGGACGTGCGCACGATCCTGGCCAGCGAAGCGAACTGCCGCCTGGGCGACGCCGACATCACCTCGCCGACCTGCGTGGACGCGCTGGCGCGGGTGACCCGCACCGCCGACGGCCGCCTGTACGGCGTGTACGTCAACCCGATCAACGTGGCGCGTGAGTCGACCTCGGGCATCGACGTGGGCCTGCGCTACCGCCTGCAGACCGGTGCCGGTGATTTCATCTTCAACGGCACCCACACCTGGGTGAAGGAGCATGATTTCCAGCGCTACCCGGGCGACCCGACCGAAGACCAGTTCGCGGTGAACAGCGGCTTCGACATCCCGCGCACCAAGACCAGCGTCAGCGTGACCTGGGAGAAGGATGCGTGGTCGGCCACCGTGTACGGCTCGCGCTTGGGCAAGCTGCCGAACTCGGACAGCTACGACCAGGTGTTCGACCCGGACAGCGGCGACAGCCCGTACATCAAGGCCACCTACCGCTACAACGCGTCGGTGCAGTACCGCTTCGACGACCACTCGCGCCTGTCGCTGTCGGTGGTCAACGTGTTCAACAAGATGCCGCCGAAGGACGCCACGTACACGGCCTACCCGTACTACGACGTGTCCTGGTTCGACAGCGTCGGCCGCACGATCAACCTGCAGTACACCCACAAGTTCGGCGGCAGCGCGTTGTAAGCGCGGTCTCGCAGGACGTGGACGACGAGGCCCGCCATTGGCGGGCCTCGTTGTTTATGCACACCGCACGTGGAGAGCGATGGGAACTTGGTGTGGACAAGTGGGCGCGAGCATTGCGCCGCAGGCGTTTCCACGCGTGGTGATTTTTTGTCCACGGTCTCGGTTGTTTTCCACACGCGACGTGGAGAGCGATGGGAACTTGATGTGGACAAGTGGGTGCGAGCGTTACGCTGCAGGCGTTTTCATGCGTGGTGAAAGTTTGTCCACGACTCGGCTGCGCTGATCGGGGTCGGAGCCCTTTCCGGTGGAAAGGGATCCGACCCCACGGTTTTCCACACCGCGCGTGGAAAGCGGTGGGGGTTTGGTGTGGACAAGTGCGTGCGAACGTTGCGCCGCAGGCGTTTCGAAGCGTGGTCATTTTTTGTCCAGCGCAGAAACCGATGCCGGAAACGCGAACGCCCCGCTCGAGGCGGGGCGTCCGGGGTCGATCCGTTGCCGCTGGATCAGACGTTGAAGCGGAAGTGCAGCACGTCGCCTTCCTGCACGCGGTATTCCTTGCCTTCCAGGCGCAGGCGACCGGCTTCCTTGGCGCCGGCTTCGCCCTTGTACTTGATGAAGTCGTCATACGCGATGGTTTCGGCGCGGATGAAGCCCTTCTCGAAGTCGGTGTGGATGACCGCAGCGGCCTGCGGGGCGGTGGCGCCCTTGCGCACGGTCCACGCGCGGACTTCCTTCACGCCAGCGGTGAAGTAGGTCTGCAGGCCCAGCAGGCTGTAGGCCGCGTTGATCACGCGGTTCAGGCCCGGCTCGCTCAGGCCGAGATCGGCCAGGAAGGTGTCGCGGTCTTCGTCGTCGAGCTGGGACAGCTCTTCTTCGATCGCGGCCGACACCGGCACCACCTGCGCGCCTTCGGCGGCGGCGTGGGCGCGCACGGCGTCCAGGTGCGGGTTGTTCTCGAAGCCGTCTTCCAGCACGTTGGCGATGTACATCACCGGCTTCAGGGTCAGCAGGAACAGGTCACGGACCAGCGCCTTCTCTTCCTCGTCCAGGCCGACCGAGCGACCCGACCTGCCGTCGGCCAGGGCGGCCTGCAGCTTGGCCAGCACCGGCTTGCGCGCGGCCGCTTCCTTGTCGCCACCCTTTGCCGCGCGCTCGGCGCGGTTCAGTGCCTTCTCGACGCTGTCCAGGTCGGCCAGCGCCAGTTCGGTATCGATGGTTTCGATGTCCGAGATCGGGTCGACCTTGTTGTTGACGTGGATGACGTCGGCGTTCTCGAAGCAGCGCACCACGTGGGTGATCGCATCGACTTCGCGGATGTGCGCCAGGAACTTGTTGCCGAGGCCTTCACCGCTGGCCGCACCGGCCACCAGGCCGGCGATGTCGACGAACTCGACCGCGGTCGGGATGACCTTCTGCGGGTTGATGATCGCCGCCAGCTCACCCAGGCGCGGGTCCGGCACCGGCACGATGCCGACGTTCGGTTCGATGGTGCAGAACGGGAAGTTCGCCGCGGCGATGCCCGCCTTGGTCAGCGCGTTGAACAGGGTCGACTTGCCGACGTTGGGCAGGCCGACGATGCCGCATTTGATACCCATGGGTGACAGCTCTCTGGGGTGAAAGTGATTGGGGAAGCAGCGAGGTGGGCGCTGCTTTTCCAATCATTCTCCATACCGACCAACGGTCGGTACCTACCGGGGCCGGTTGGCGCCCGTTGCCGGCCAGCGGCCGGCACTACCGTTATTTCGGGGTGTGCAGCCGCTTCATTGCTTCGTTGAAATCGCCCTGTACCGCCAGCGGCAGCACGTCGATGGCATCGTCGATGGCGCGTGCGATCAGCACGTCGTCGTCCTTGGAGGGACGGCCGAGCACCCAACCCACCACGCGGTCCTTGTGGCCGGGATGGCCGATGCCCACGCGCAGGCGGTGGAACTTGCCGTGGCCGAGCAGGCGCATGGTGTCACGCAGGCCGTTCTGGCCGCCGTGGCCGCCGTCGAACTTCAGCCGTACCGCGCCGGGCGGCAGGTCCAGTTCGTCGTGCGCCAGCAGGGTTTCCTCCGGCTCGATCTTCCAGAACCGCTGTGCGGCGGTGACCGACTTGCCGCTGAGGTTCATGAAGGTGGCCGGCTTCAGCAGCCACACGGCCTGCCCGGCGATCTCGACCTTGGCGGTCTCGCCGAACAGCTTGCTGTCCACATTCCAGCGTGCACCGGCTTTTTCAGCCAGGGCCTCAACGAAATGAAACCCGGCATTGTGCCGGGTCCGGGCGTGTTCCGATCCGGGATTGCCCAGACCGACGATCAGTCGCAGTCCTGCCATGGTTCCTTCCAGAACGGTGCCTGCCCGGAGGCAGGCACCGCTACGGTATTACTCGGCAGCCGGAGCTTCAGCGTCGGCAGCGTCTTCCTTGCCGTGCTTGGCGGTGACGATGGCGTCGTCGTGGTCCTTGCCCAGCGCCAGGGCCGGGATTTCCACGCCCTTCGGCAGCTTGATGTTGGACAGGTACACCACGTCGCCAGCGTTCAGGGCGCCCAGGTCGACTTCGATCGACTCCGGCAGGTCCTTCGGCAGGCAGCTGATGGTGACTTCCTTCAGTTCGTGGGTGACCACGACGTCGGCAGCCTTGCCAGCCGGCGAGGTGTCTTCGTTGATGAAGTGCAGCGGAACCGAAGCGGTCAGGGCTTCGTTCTCATTCACGCGCAGGAAGTCCAGGTGCATGATCAGCTGCTTGTACGGGTGGCGCTGAATGTCACGCAGCAGCACGCGCTCGACCTTACCATCCAGGTTCAGGTCCAGGATGGAGGCGTAGAACCACTCGTTCTGCTGGGCCAGCCAGATTTCGTTGTGGTCCAGGCTGATGGCGACCGGCTCGGCGGTACCGCCGTACACGATGGCCGGGATCACACCAGCGTGACGCAGGCGGCGGCTCGCACCCTTACGCTGCAGTTCACGCTTGGTGACCTTGATTTCATGGGTCTTCGACATTTTCGACTACTCAGGTTGTTGCCTTGCCTTGCAGCTCGGCGATTGAAGATGCTTCCGCGACCAGAAGCACCCGGGGTGTGTCCCTACCGTTGCCGGCAGGGACGAAAAAATCAGTCGACGTACAGCGAGCTGACCGACTCGCCGAAGGCGATGCGGCGCATCGTTTCGGCCAGCATTTCCGCCACGCTCAGCTGGCGGATCTTGCTGCACACCCGCGCTGCGTCCTTCAGCGGGATGGTGTCGGTCACCACCAGCTCGTCGAGCTGGGAATTGGTGATGTTGTCCACCGCCGGGCCCGACAGCACCGCGTGGGTGCAGTAGGCGGCGACCTTGAGCGCACCGCGCGCCTTGAGGGCAGCGGCAGCGGCGCACAGGGTGCCGGCGGTATCGACGATGTCATCGACCATGACGCAGGTCTTGCCTTCGACGTCACCGATGATGTTCATCACGGTGGAGACGTTGGCGCGCGGGCGGCGCTTGTCGATGATCGCCAGGTCGGCGTCATCCAGGCGCTTGGCCACCGCACGGGCGCGGACCACGCCGCCCACGTCCGGCGAGACGACGATCAGGTTCTCGGTGCCGTAGGCGCGCCAGATGTCGGCCAGCAGCAGCGGGGACGCATACACGTTGTCCACCGGGATATCGAAGAAGCCCTGGATCTGGTCGGCGTGCAGGTCGACGGTCAGCACGCGATCAGCGCCAGCGGTGCTGAACATCTTGGCCGCCAGCTTGGCGGTGATCGGCACGCGCGAGGAACGCATGCGGCGATCCTGGCGCGAGTAGCCGAAGTACGGCACCACGGCGGTCACGCTGGCCACCGATGCGCGCTTGAGCGCGTCGATCAGGACCAGCAGTTCCATCAGGTTTTCCGCGCTCGGCGCCGAGGTCGGCTGGATCACGAAGACGTCCTGCTTGCGGACGTTTTCTTCGATCTCGACCTGCACTTCACCATCGGAGAAGTGCGAGACCAGTGCCTTGCCCGGGCGGACTCCCAGTTCCTTGCAGATGTTCTGCGCCAGACGTTTGTTGGCGTTGCCGGAAAATACCAGCAGGTTCGGGGACTCTTGCATCATGATTGTCTCGGGCGGGGACGAGTGGCGGGGATCCGGTAGCGGCAAGGACCGCTGCGGCCCCTGCTGCTTACAACACCGCGGCTGTTTCCACGTCCCGCGCAGTGATGCGCTGGATGGCGCGGACGCAGCCGCATTGGCAGGGGCGGGAGGATTCGAACCTCCGAATGCCAGGATCAAAACCTGGTGCCTTGGGCCTCTTGGCGACGCCCCTGCATTGATGAATCAGTGTTGCTCGAGTGCATCCAGCAGTGGCGAACGTGCAACGCCCGCGGCCACCCTTGCCCGCAACTCCTTCGGCAACTCCGCTCGCCCCTGCTCTGCGGCAGCCTGCGAATCGAACTCGACGAAACAACCACTTCCGGACCCGGTCAAACGTGCCTGGCCTATGCTGCTCAACGCGGCAAGCACCGCCTCGACGGCAGGCTCGCGGCGGCGCAGCACCGGCTCGAACACGTTTCCGACCAGAGCGCCGGAAGCGAAGTCGTCTATTTTCGCCTGTGGGCAGTCGCGCGTCAAATCCGGGTCAGCGAACAGGGCCGGGGTCGGAACATGAACGCCCGGTTCGACGATCACGTACCAGGCCGGCGGCAGGGCCACCGGCTGCAGGCGCTCGCCCACGCCCTCGGCCCAGGCGTTGTGGCCGCGCACGAAGACCGGCACGTCGGCGCCCAGGCGCAGGCCCAGTGCAGCCAGCGCATCCTCGTCCAGGCCGGCCTGCCAGAGCCGGTTCAGGACCACCAGCACGGTGGCCGCGTCGGACGAGCCGCCGCCGAAGCCGCCACCCGCCGAAACATGCTTTTCAACGACGATATCCGCCCCCTGACCGACGTTGGCAGCTGATTGCAGCAGCCTGGCCGCACGCACCGCCAGATCATCGGCCTCGGCAACACCGGCCAGGCCCTCGCCCTGACGTCGCACCAATCCATCATCGCGCAGGCGCAGGCCGATGCGGTCGCCCCAGTCCAGCAGGCGGAACACGGTCTGCAGCTCATGGTAGCCATCGGCGCGGCGGCCGGTGATGTGCAGGAACAGGTTCAGCTTGGCCGGGGCCGGCCACCAGGACCAGCCATCGGCGTCAATCTGCGCGGTCATGGCGCGTCGGCGCCCCACTGGTCGACCAGCAGGCGCACCTTGGCGTCCTCGCGGCTGGCCTCGATGCGCCGCGGCAGGGCCGGGCTTCCTTCCTGGGCCGGGTACCAGTCCAGGTACTGGATCAGCCAACCGGCCTGCTGCATGCGCCGCGGGCGGCCCTCGGCATCGCGCTCCACGCTGCTTTCGCCGGAACCGCGCAGCACCAGGCCACGGGTCCAGTCGGACAGTTCATTGACCGGGATATCCCAGCCGGTGGCATCCAGCAGCAGCTGGCGGGCGTCATCACCGGCGCGCGGGCCATCACCGAGCCCTTCCAGGCGTGCCCCGCCCTGTACCGAATCCCCCTGCAGGGTCCAGCTCTGGCGGGTGACCGGCGCACTCAGCTGGATGCGGTACTCGCTGCCCTGCTGGACCCAGTCGATGCGGCCGCTGCCACCGTTCTTTCCCTTGCTGACCGCGACCCGGCCCTGGAAGCTGTAATCGGGCTGCGCGCGCAGGGCCTGCACGCGGGCCTCCTCGGCGCGCTCGGCGGCCGGCGACACGGTATAGACCACGTCCGGAGCCGGCGTCTTCTGCGTGCCCACGCTGGTACAGGCGCTCACCGCCAGGGTCACGGCCACCAGCAGCAGCGGCCGGATCATGGAAACACTCATGGATTGAATTTCTCGCGGGCGCGCAGCAGCGCGCGGTTTTCAGGGTCGAGCTTGGCCGCTTCCTCGAAGAAGTGGCGGGCCTCGTCGTGCTTGCCGAGCACCCACAGCACCTCGCCCACGTGGGCGGCGATCTCCGGGTCGCGGGACAGCGTCCAGGCCCGGCGCAGCTGCACCAGGGCTTCGTCGTTGCGGCCCAGGCGATACAGCACCCAGCCGTAGCTGTCGACGATGGCCGGGTTGTCCGGCTCGGCCACGCGCGCGCGGTCGATCAGTTCCAGGGCTTCCTGATAGCGCTTGGTGCGGTCGGCCAGGGTGTAGCCCAGCGCGTTCAGCGCCGGCACGTTCTCCGGATCGGTCACCAGCACCTTGCGCAGGTCGGCCTCGGCGCGGGCGATGTCATCGCGCCGCTCCCAGGCCAGGGCGCGGGCGTACAGCAGGCCGTTCTCGTCCGGATAGGCGGCCAGGCCACGGGCCAGCGCATCCAGTTCGCCCGGCAGGTCGTCGGCGCGCTGGCGCAGCTCGGCTTCCAGCAGGTAGGCATCGCGGCGCACATCATCATCGACCATGGCATCGGACTGGATGGCATGCACTTCGTCCAGCGCCAGCGCCTGCCGGCCGGCCAGGCCCTGCGCATTGGCCGCGCGCAGGCGCGCCTCGTTCAGTTCGTCGCCACCCGGCACGCTGTGGTACCAGTTCACCGCCTCGGGGTAGCGTTTGAGGTACTCGGCGATCTTGCCCAGCAGCAGGCGCTGCGCCGGGTCCGGCCTGGCGGCCTGCCGCGAGAGCTCGTTGTAGAGGCCCGACAGCGCGGCGGTGTCGCCCTGCTTTGCCAGCAGCGAGGCGCGCATGCCCCAGGTCTGCACGTTCTGCGGGCCGACGGCCAGCACCCGCTCGGCGGCGGCCGGCTGGCCCAGGCTGTCATAGGCGATGGCCACGGCATTGCGCAGCTCCGGGTCCTGCCGGGTCTTCGGCTCGACCCCCTGCAGCAGCGCCAGCGCCTGCGCGGTCTGTCCGGCCTGCTGCAGCTGGCTGGCACGCAGCAGGGCTACCCGCGGCTCGTCCGGGAAGCGCTTGACCACTTCGTCGATCATGCGCCGGGCCAGCTCGGGCTGTTCCATGCGCAGGGCCAGCCGGCCGAATTCCTGCCAGGCCTCGATCTTCGGCGGAATGGCATTGGCATCGACCAGCTCGCCCAGCACCTGCGCCGGCACGGCGGGGTCGCGGCCACCGCCAATCAGGGCGGCCAGCGCGAACTTCCAGCCGCGATCGTCGGGGTCGGCCAGCAGGGCCTGCAGCTCGGTGCGCGCGGCCTTCACGTTGCCCTGGCGCATGGCCAGCGCACCGGCGGCACTGCGCATGGACAGCGAGCTGGGCGCGCGCTTCTCCCACAGGGCCAGGCCCTTGGCGGCGCTGGCGTCATCGTTGGCCAGCATGGAGATGCGGGTGGCCCGTTCGGCCAGCCCGGCATCGCCGGCGGTCTGCTCGGCCGCCTGCAGGTACCAGTGCGCGGCGTCGGCCAGCTTGCCGGCCTGCAGGGCGAATTCCCCGGCCATCACCGGTTCCAGGGCCAGTTCTTCGCTGGCCGGGCCCCGTGCGGGAGCCTTGGCCGGCGCCGCCGCCAGCACCTGGCTGAAGGCCAGGGACAGCAGCAGAACACTGGGGATGCGAATCAATGCGGGCATCGTCGGCATCGGGGCCTTAAAATGTCGTCCAATGGCCAGCAGCTTATCGCAAGCAACTGAACAATGACCCTGTGGGTGCTCGGACTGAATCACCAGACCGCACCGGTAGAGCTGCGCGAACGCGCGGCCTTCGCCGGTGACGCGCTGCCGCGCGCGCTCGGTTCGCTGCGCGATACCCCGCAGATCGCCGAGGCGGTCCTGCTTTCCACCTGCAACCGCACCGAGCTGTACGCGGTGGCCGATTCGCCGCAGGCGCTGGACCAGTGGCTGCACAGCCAGGCCGGCGACCTGCAGGGCTACCTGTACCAGCATGCCGACGCCGATGCGGTGCGCCACCTGTTCCGGGTCGCCACCGGGCTCGATTCGATGGTGCTGGGCGAGCCGCAGATCCTGGGACAGGTGAAGGATGCCTGGTCCACCGCGCGCGACCACGGCCTGCTCGGCCAACGCCTGGACCGGCTGTTCCAGCAGACCTTCTCGGTGGCCAAGCGTGCGCGCACCGATACCCAGGTGGGCGCCAATCCAGTCTCGGTCGCCTCGGCCGCGGTGCGCCTGGCGCAGAACGCGTTCGCCCGCCTGGACGATTCCACGGTGCTGCTGGTCGGCGCCGGCGAGACCATCGAGCTGGCTGCACGGCACCTGAGCGAAGGCAAGGTGCGCCGCCTGCTGATCGCCAACCGTACCCTGGCCCATGCGCAGGAACTGGCCACCCGCCACGGCGGCGTGGCGCTGCCGCTGACCGAGCTGGAACGCCACTTGGCCGAGGCCGACGTGGTGTTCTCGGCCACCGCCGCGCGCGAACCGGTCATCCACCGCGAAATGGTGGCCAAGGCCCTGCGCGCGCGCCGGCACAAGCCGATGCTGCTGTTCGACCTGGCCGTGCCGCGCGACATCGAGGCCGAGGTCGGCACGCTCAACGACGCCTTCCTGTACACCGTGGACGACCTTGAACGCGCGGTGGAAGAGAACCGCCGCGGCCGTCGCGAGGCGGCCGCCGAGGCCGAGGCGATCATCGACCTGCAGGTCTCGCGCTTCGTCGAAACCCTGCAGGCCAGCGCCCACCAGGCGCCCCTGCGGCAGCTGCGCGCCTTCGGCGAGGCCACCCGCGCCGAGCTGCTGGAGCGTGCGCGGCAGCAGCTGGCCAATGGCAAGCCGGCCGACGAAGTGCTGGAACTGCTGGCCCATGGCCTGACCAACCGCCTGCTGCACCCGCCGACCGCCGCCCTGCGCGCGGCCGCGCTCAGTGGCGACGCCGACCTGACCCGCGCTGCCGAGCGCCTGTTCCCGGCCACGCCGGGCTACCGCCACCCACCCGTGAGACCCGATGACGCCGACCCTGCGCCGTAAGCTGGAAGCGCTGGCCGAGCGCCGCGAAGAACTGGAACGCCTGCTCGCCGAACCCGACGTGGTCGCCGACAACAACCGTTTCCGCGATCTTTCGCGCGAATTCGCCCAACTTGAACCGGTCGCCACCGCCCTGGCCGACGAAGCTCGTGCCAAGGCCGACCTCGCGGCAGCCGAAAGCATGCGCGCCGACCCCGACCTGCGCGAGCTGGCCGACGAGGAGATCGCTGCCGCCCAGGCCCGCCTGCAGGAGCTGGAACAGGAACTGGCCCTGCTGCTGGTACCGCGCGATCCGCGCGACGAGGGCAACCTGTTCCTGGAAGTGCGTGCCGGTACCGGCGGCGACGAAGCGGCGATCTTCGCCGGCGACCTGTTCCGCATGTACGCCCGCTATGCCGAGCGCCAGGGCTGGAAGGTCGAGATCGAATCGGACAGCCCCGGCGAACACGGCGGCTACAAGGAAGTGGTGGCACGCGTGGTCGGTCGCGGCGCTTTCTCGCGCCTGAAGTTCGAATCGGGCACGCACCGCGTGCAGCGCGTGCCGGCCACCGAATCGCAGGGCCGCATCCACACCTCGGCGGCGACCGTGGCGATCATTCCCGAAGCCGACGAGGTCGATGACATCGTCATCAACCCGGCCGACCTCAGGGTGGATACCTACCGCTCGTCCGGCGCCGGCGGCCAGCACGTCAACAAGACCGAATCGGCCATCCGCATCACCCACGTGCCGACCGGCGTGGTGGTGGAGTGCCAGACCGAGCGCAGCCAGCACGCGAACCGCGACAAGGCGATGAAGCGGCTGAAGGCGCAGCTGCTGGATGCCGAGCGCCAGCGCCAGGACGCGGCGCAGGCCGAATCGCGGCGCCTGCAGGTGGGCAGCGGCGACCGCAGCCAGCGCATCCGCACCTACAACTTCCCGCAGGGCAGGATCACCGACCACCGCGTGGAAGGGCTGACCCTGTACGACCTGCCCAACGTCCTGTCCGGCGACCTCGACGCCCTGCTGCAGCGCCTGAGCCACGAGCACCAGGTCGACGCGCTGGCCCAGCTGTCGGCGGGCTGAGCCGATGTCGGCCTGGCAGCAACGACAGCAACTGCAGCAGGCGCTGGCACGCCAGCCCGGTGATTTCATCGCCTGGGTGATGCTGGCCGACGTGGAACTTGAAGCCGGTGATATCGCCGCCGGCGAACAGGCCGCACGGCGCGCCCTGCAGCTGCGCCCGAACCATCCCGAAGCCCTGGCCCGGCTGGGCCGGGTGGCATGGATGGTCGGCGCCCACGCCGATGCGGCACGGCTGCTCGGCCAGGCCTCCGCGCTGGCACCGGAACACCCGGGCATCGCCCTGTGGCTGGGCCACGCGCTGGAAGATGCCGACGATGCCGAAGGTGCTGCCGCGGCCTATCGCCGCGCGCACACGCTGCTGCCTGGCGAACCGTATATCGCCGCACAGCACCTGGCCTGGCAGCGCCGCCTGTGCGACTGGCAGGACGTGGACGCGCTGGCCGCACAGGTGCGCGCCGCCGTTGCCGCTGGCCAGGGCGTGGTCGAGCCGTTCGCCTTCCTCAGTGAGGACGCCAGCGCCGCCGAACAGCTGGCCTGCGCCCGCATGCGTGCCGCTGCGGTGGCCACGGCCGTGCGCCCGCTGCCGGCGGTGCCGGTGCGTGCACGTGGCCCGCTGCGCGTCGGCTTCCTCTCCAATGGATTCGGTGCGCACCCCACCGGGCTGCTGACCGTGGCCCTGCTGGAGCAGCTGCAGGCCGACCCGGCACTGCAGCTGCACCTGTTTGCGCTGAACCGCGATGACGGCAGCCGCATCCGTGAGCGCCTGCAGACCGCGGCGCGCCTGCACGACGTGGCCGGCCAACGCCATGCCGAGACCGCTGCACGGATCCGCACGCAGGGCATCGACGTGCTGTTCGACCTGCGTGGCTGGGGCGGTGGCGGCGCGCCCGAGGTGCTGGCCATGCGCCCTGCCCCGCTGCAGCTGAACTGGCTGGCCTACCCCGGCACGTCCGGCGCACCGTGGCTGGATGCGGTGGTCGGCGATGCCTTCGCCCTGCCGCCGGCACTGGAACCGCATTACAGCGAACGCGTGCTGCGCCTGCCGCGCGCCTTCCAGCCCTCCGACAACACCCGCGTGCTGGAACCTGCACCGACGCGCGCCGACTGCGGCCTGCCCGCGCAGGGCGTGGTGTTCTGCTGCTTCAACAACAGCTACAAGCTCAACCCGCGCAGCATGGCCCGCGCCTTCGCGGTGCTGCAGGCGGTGCCGGGCAGCGTGCTGTGGCTGCTGGTCGGCCCGGGCCAGGCCGATGCACGCCTGCGCGCGGCGGCACAGGCCGCCGGCGTGGATCCGGCACGCCTGGTGTTCATGGCCAAGCTGCCGCACCCGCAGTACCTCGCTCGTTATGCGCTGGCCGACCTGTTCCTGGACACGCACCCGTACAACGCCCACACCACCGCCTCCGATGCGCTGTGGGCCGGCTGCCCGGTGCTGACCTGCCCCGGCGACACCTTTGCCGCGCGCGTGGCCGGCAGCCTCAACCACCACCTGGGCCTGGCACACATGAACGTGGCCGACGATGCCGCCTTCATCGCCACCGCCAGCGCGCTGGGCAACGACCCGACGGCACTGGCCGCGCTGCGCGCTGAGCTGGCGCAGGCGCGCGACCGCAGCGGCATGTTCGACATGGCCGGCTTCGCCGCGGATCTGTCCGCGCTGCTGCAGGCTTTGGCGCGCGAGCACGGTTGGGCAGACGCGGCCGGGTAGCGTCGACACCGCCTCGGCAACCACTGCGCTACGCTCGGGCTTCCTTCCAGCGTGGTGCAACGATGGGCAAGCTCAAGCGCAAGGAGTACGACGAACTGCTGCAGCCGCTGCAGCTGGAACTGACCGCGATGGCGCGCTGGGTACAGCACAGCGGGCAACGCCTGCTGGTGCTGTTCGAGGGCCGCGATACCGCCGGCAAGGGCGGCGCGATCCAGGCGATCAGCCAGCATCTCAACCCGCGCCAATGCCGGGTGGTCGCGCTGCCGAAGCCGACCGACCGCGAATCGACGCAGTGGTATTTCCAGCGCTACGCCAGCCACCTGCCGGCGGCGGGCGAGATCGTGCTGATGGACCGCAGCTGGTACAACCGCGCCGGCGTGGAACGGGTGATGGGCTACTGCAGCGAGGCCGAGTACCAGCAGTTCCTGCACCAGGCACCGGTGTTCGAGCAGCTGCTGGTGGATGACGGCATCCTGCTGTTCAAGTACTGGCTGTGCGTGGACCAGGCGCAGCAGGAAAAGCGCTTCGAGGAGCGCCACAGTGATCCGCTGAAGGGCTGGAAGCTGTCACCGGTGGATCTGAAGTCACGCAGCAAGTACAGCGCCTACACCGAGGCGCGCGAGGCGATGCTGCGGGCAACGCATCGCGATGCGGCGCCGTGGACGCTGGTGGATTTCAACGACCAGCGGCTGGGGCGGTTGTCGCTGGTGCGCAATCTGCTGGACCGGCTGCCGGATACGCGGGTGGATGAGCCGGTGCTGGATCTGCCGAAGCTGAAGGGCAAACTGCATGTGGAGCACTACGACGTGCTACGGCCGATCGAGGATTTCCCGGTCAAGGATTAGGGGTGGTTCGGCAGGGCTGCGCCCTGCACCTGCCCAAGCAGAAGCCAAAGCCGAAGCCGAAGCAAGATCAAGAGCGGCATTCCGTGGGATGGCGGGGCACTGTGGGTTTGCGGGGACGCCGTGAACCCGTCCATGGGGGCTTGGTCGCCGCATCCATGCGGCTCACACCCCGCAAACCCACAGTGCCCCGCCTTCGACAGATTCACGCGGCTGTTGGCAACGGCTGCTGTTGGTGGGTGCCGACCGTTGGTCGGCACATCTGTCAGATGTCGAATGAATTCATCCACGCATGGCGTGGATCTACTGGCAACGGCTGCTGTTGGTGGGTGCCGACCGTTGGTCGGCACATCTGTCAGATCTCGAATGAATTCATCCACGCATGGTGTGGATCTACTGGCAACGGCTGCTGTTGGTGGGTGCCGACCGTTGGTCGGCACATCTGTCGGATATCGGATAAATCATCCACGCATGGCGTGGCTCTACTGTGTCGACCAAGGTCGACACCTACCGGAGCAGATCTCCGTTCCGACAGACCCCGTGCCGACCAACGGTCGGCCCCCACCATCAGCAGCAGGCTGTGGATGTTCGCGGGAAACTGTCGAAGGCGGGGTGGGTCCGGTTGAGGGGGTGTGAGCGGCATGGGCCCGAGGCATGCCTCGGGCGGGTTGGGCAGGACGCCCAACCCCGGTCTTGCCG